>CAMXBB010000236.1 GCA_947179265.1 uncultured Bacillota bacterium | reverse complement strand
ACATTTGAAGAGCTCACCTTCTCTCTTTTTCTCTACTTTTAAATATTTTTTTTACTTCTGATGAAATAAAACACTATAGTTTGAAAGATAAGATTAAATGCTTGATTAATATAAGAAAACTTGATTTATATAGAAGTGCTATCTATGAACTTGAAGCTGAAGTAACTGCTAGAATAATTGCTTTAAATGAAATATATAATGAAAGGAGAACTTTTTTATCACAAAACAAAAAAAATGCTTTAGAAAATGAAATAAATAACCTTTCATCTGCTTTACTTCCTTTTTTTAATAATAGGTTTGCTATCGAATTAGAAAAGAATCATTACATAACCAATGCTTTTTATATAACTGAAAAATTTAATGATCCAGAGGAGGAGATGCGGCTAATTGCTAAAAGGAGAACGATGCTTCTTAATATAGCACATACCTTATTTCCTAAAAGCAAAATTGAAATAAGCGAAAATAGAGAGCATGCATTAATGGATATTGCGCAAGTTGAAAGAATGATTGAAATATATGTCTATGATCATCGAAATGAGGTTGATTCTTTAAGAGAGCAATTGGAAAGCATTAGTGAATATGATATTAGATATAAGGGCAAAGAAAAAGTATTATCTATATTAAAAGATTTAGAATATAAATATCTTGCATTCTATGAATATGGAAGAGAATACATTGCTATTGAAGATTTAATGCAACTATATTTAATAAAATTTAATGTTCTTGTATTAAGTGAAAATGGTATATGTGAACCTTTTGTTGATGAAAATACTACCGATATAGAGTTGAATTGCTATAAAGGAATTATTGAAAGAGAATTAGAAGCATTCATTAAAGGAGAAGGTGAACTAAATACTCCTGATGCTATCAAGATTATTGTAAATATATTAAAAGGTGGAAAGAAAACTTTTGATTCCGAATCAATATTAAAAGATAGATATTTATTAAATGTTTTCCTATCTATGGGGAGAAAAGAAGACTTAATTAATTTATTAAAAAACTTTAAAGTAAAGATAAAAGATTATAGAGCTTTGGGTTTCTATGAAGTATTTGAATTTGATGAAGAGATTCCATTAGAAACATCGTATCGTTTAATTTTAATGTTATCCAAAAACATCGACAATGATGCAAAATTATATGAACTATTAAAAGAAGATATATATCCTGATAATGAATATTATTATTTACCAGTTGGATTAAAAGCTATTAACTATTATGTGGATGTAAACGTCGAAGATCATGTGTTAAATGCTCCAACACTATTAATAATTAAAAGAATGCGTGAATTAATGCATCATAGATATGTTGTTTGTCCTTCTTCTTTAATAAGTATAAAAGGTGGAGATGACTTTTTTAGACAAGCCTTTATAAAGAATATAATATTTCCAGAAGGATTAGAAATAGAGTTTTATGATGCAAAGAATATAGAGGTCATAGAAAGAGATGAAGGTAAAATAACAATCCATAATAAAAAAACAGGGGAGATCATAAGCTCCGATTTGGATTGTTATATAGATAAAAAATGGGGTTATTATGATGCATCAGGATTAATAACTTTTATCCCTTTTAAGAATTTATTTATTGAAGATTATTATTCTTATGAATATGATGAATCAGTATTACAACAATGTAGAAATGTTATAGAAGCTAGAAGAAAAGATAAAGATCTATTGTTTTCTCGAGCTTATGTTGATGTCTCTACTAAATATGGTGACTTCTGTTTACATATTGAAGAGAACTATACCGAGAATCAAAATGGTGCACAGGCTTGGTTATCTTTATATCATGGAAATCATGCTGAAATTATGGATAAATTAGGCAATGACTTTAATTGGCCGGAATATGGTATTTTTAGGACAAAATATATGAAAATGAATGAGTTCTATCAATGGATGTTAGGTTTTGTAGATAGTGTATGGAGTCATCCATTTAGAAATATCTGGTCGTATGGTCAAACTCATTTTGGAGAAGATTTATCTACTTCACCGATATATAGTTTTAGTGAATATCAAGGTAATGGAAAAAGAGGAACAATATTCATTGATGGTAATGTAAAATTAAAAGAAAATGAAGAGTGTATTCCTGATATGTTTGAAAATCTGCATATTGATGAATACGAAAATACTCCATATACCTCAAAAGCTTATTTTGGTACGCCATCTGAACATATTGCGATTTTAAAATATCAAAATAGTAATACTATTAAAATTATTTATAAAGAGTTAAATAGAAGGACAGGGAATTTCGAAGAAGTAGCTTCAACAAGTATTGAATCTCTTACGAAGAAAGCTTTTACAGAACATGATTTGGAATTAGTATTATCTTCTTTAGAAAAAATGTCTATTGATAAATATTTAAAGAAATTTGTAATAGATGAAATAAAAACGTATATGTTAATTAATTTTAGAAATAATAGTTTTTGTATAGGAGAATATCCAAATAATCCAGACATTAATTTACGTAATGTACTAAAAAATGATGGGTATAACATACTAGTAGATATATTAGAT
>CAMXBB010000235.1 GCA_947179265.1 uncultured Bacillota bacterium | reverse complement strand
ACTTAATATAATAATAGTAGTAGAGATTTAATCTAAATGATTACTTAGAAAAAGATGAGTGGTTGAATATGAAATTAAAATTAAGAGATTATAAATTTAATAAAAAGATTATTACATCATGTATATTAATCGTTGCATTACTATGTGTTGGAGTAGGATATTCTTATCTTCAAACTACTTTAGCTATAGATGGTGATGTATCTTTTGACGCATGTTTTAGTAATAACCATAGAACAACAATTCTAGGTCAAACTGTAACTTATTATGATGATGATAAATGTAGTGAGTTTGTAAGTGGTAGTACTGGAATTAACTTTTTTCAAGCACCATCAGATACAAATGGGAAAGGAATTTATTTAAGAGCAGGAACCGAAAATGATGAGAATCCAATATATTATTATCGTGGAAATGTAGATAATAATCATGTTTTATTCGGAGGATATTGTTGGGATATTATTAGAACAACAGAACAAGGTGGAGTAAAATTAATCTATGACGGAGAGCCTAATAATGGTCAATGTAATAATACAGGAGCCTCCACTGTAGTAGCTCAAGAACAATCCTTTAATATAACAGCAAATCCAGCAATGAGAGAAGGAGATATTGCTCTTGCAGATATAGGATATATGTATGGAACAAGATATGAATATGCAAAGCTCGATCATCATGAAATTGATTTTGTTCTTAGTGGCACAAATTATGGCCGCAAGGATCAATATTTCTCATGGGTTGATTCAGAATATATGTATGGAAGTGATGTTGAATATAATAATGGAGTATACACTTTAATAGGAGAAACTGAAAAAAATGCGATAGCAAATATGGCAAAGAGAACGAAACATTATACATGTAAGTCAGCAGAAACAACCTGTAGTACAGTGTATTATGCATATTCTTTATACAAAAATGAGTATGTATATGCAATAGAGTTAACAAATGGTGAAAAGTTAGAAAATATTATCAATAATTCTCTTGAAAATATTAATGATTCAAAAATAAAGCAAGTTGTTGATAATTGGTTTAAAGACAGTCTTATTAGTCAACTAAATAAATTAGAAGATGCAGTATGGTGTAATGATAGAAGTATGATAAGCGGTGGATATATTAAAACTTCTGATATAAAAGGATATGGAGAATATGAGTCAACAATTTTAGCTCCTTATGATAGAACAGCTTATTTAAGTCGTGTGCCACAATTGAAAGATAACTTTGCATGTAAGAACCAAAACGATCGATTTACGGTGAATGATGTGACAATTGGAAATGGGGCTTTAACATATCCTGTGGGGATAGTAACGTCTGATGAAACTAATATTGCTGGATATGCAGCGGATTCGTATCTAAATTGTGGACATAATTTTTGGACTTTATCACCATCACTTGTTGGATATCTTGGTTATAAATCTTATGGTTATATTGTTGGCAATGGTAGTCGTTTTACTTTCCCAATGGCTGACGTAGCTGGTGTTCGTCCATCAATTGTGCTAAAAAAAGGAATCGTAGCAACTAGTGGAAATGGAACATCAACCAATCCTTATGTAGTAAATTAAAATAATAAGAATTAAACATGCTTATTATTTTTTTATATACTAGGAAAAAACGTTTTGTTTCTAAAAAACATTGAATCAAGTACAAATGTACGATATAATTAAATTATCAGGTAGGGTGATATTTGTGTTGATAACTAAGGCATATAAATTTAGATTGTATCCAAATCAAAAACAACAAGAGTTAATAAATAAAACAATTGGTTGTTCAAGATATGTATATAATCAAATGTTATATAATAAAATCAATAATTCTAATTTATCAAGATTTGATTTAAATAAAGAGATACCAAAACTATATAAAGAACATCCTTTCCTAAAAGAAGTAGATAGTACGGCATTAAGATGTGCAGTAAAAGATTTAATGGATGGTTTTAATTTATATTATAAAGGTAAAATAGAAATCCCTCATTATAAGAAAAAAGGAATAAAAACAAGTTATCGAACAAATTATATAACTAGTACCTATAAAGGAACAAAGTATTCAAATATAGAACTAGATTTAGAAAGAAAAATTATAAAATTACCAAAATTAAAAGAGATAAAGGTGAAAGGATATCGAAATTTAAAATCATTACCTGGAAGGATAATAAATGCTACAATAGAAAGAATAGCGAATAAGTATTATGTATCTTTATGTGAAGAAGAAGAAATAAACTTGCCAGAAAAGAAAGAGATAAGTGTAGTTGGAATAGATGTTGGTGTAAAAAGTTTAGTAGTAACAAGTGATGGAGAAACTTATGGTAATCCAAGATACTTAAGCAAGTATGAAAAAAAGATTAAAGGATTAAGTAAAGGTTTAGCAAGAAAACAAAAAGATAGTAAAAATTATTATAAAGGGAAGTTAAAATTACAAGAAGTATATCGGAAGTTAGGTAATGCTCGAAAAAAGAAGATTGAAGAAATCATATCTAAGATAATTCCTTTATCTTAGCTACTGTTGTATTATATTTCTTAGCTATAGAATATAGC
>CAMXBB010000234.1 GCA_947179265.1 uncultured Bacillota bacterium | reverse complement strand
GGCTAAAATTACACTTGAGTCAAACGGAGTTTGGAAAATTATTAGGCGTAAGTTTTACCACGGTAAACCGCTGGGAGAACGGAAAAACTACGCCTAACTACCGCGCTCTCCGCACCTTTGAGGAGTTATGTAAAGAAAAAAATATTCAATTATTACTAGTTAAAGCTCCAAGTCTTTACCCTTATTGGTATGATGAGTATGATGAATTCTTAACAGATTATTCTAATAAAAATAATATTGGTTATTTGAGTTTACTTAATTATACTGAGGAAATTGGAATTGATTATGCTACCGATACCTATGATGGTGGATTACACTTAAATCTAAATGGTGCAATTAAGAATAGTAAATTCTTTGCAAAATACTTAAATGAAAAGTATGATTTAGATACTAAAACTAATGAACATTATGATGAATTATTAAATGAATATAAAAAGGCTAGGACTTAACAGTCCTTGTCTTTTATTTTATATAAAATCATTTGTCATTAGAAAGTATTTATTGTATAATTTAATTATGATAGAGAACTCTAGAAAGATGTGAAGTTTATGCATAAATTAAGGAATAGAAAAAGTAATAAAAGAAACCAAAATATTGCTATTATATGTATAGCATTAATGTTTATTACAATTGGTTTTGCACTTATAAGTACAACTCTTGCAATAACATCTAATTCAACAATTGGAAAAGTAACTTTTGATGTTCACTTTGAAAATTTGAGTGTTAGTGCTGGAAGTATGACAGCAAAAACTCCAGCAACTATTGATTCTAGTGATCCAACAAAGATAAATTTTAGTTTAAACATGACATCACCAGGACAATATTATGAATTTACATCAGATATCGTAAATAAGGGAACACTAAATGCTAAAGTTAATCTAGTTACAGTTAGTGGATTAACTGAAGATCAAAAAAAGTACATTAAAGTAAGCTATAAATATGTACCAGGATCAACAATAAAAATAAATGATCTTTTAAAATCAGGAGAGACTGATAAAGTAAAAGTAAGAGTTGAATTCTTAGAAGATATTGATGCAGAAGATTTACCAGGAACTGATGAAAATTTAGATTTAACCTTTAAAACTGAATTTATTCAAGATGATGGAACTGGAAAAGAAAGAGATAAGTCAGAAGTTGAAGTGAATATATTAGGGCAAGATATGATAGGATATATGGATAATGTAGCAAGTAAATATGTAACAAGCTCAACAGGAATATATTTTGGTAGTGCTCCATCAAATTCTAATGGAAAAGGACTTTACCTAAGAGCAGGTACAGAGAATGATGAAGTTCCAATATTTTATTTTCGAGGAGAAGTGGATAATAATCATGTCCTTTTTGGAGGATTTTGTTGGAAAATAGTTCGTACCACAGAAAAAGGCGGAACAAAGTTAATATATGATGGAGTTCCAAATAATAATCAATGTAATAATACAGGAACAGCTAGTCAAATCGGAGTATCAAAGTTTAATAATTCATCTCTTTCCTTAGCTGATGTAGGATATATGTATGGAACAAGATATGAATATACATCATGGGACGATACAGCATATGTATATGGAAGTGATGTAACATATAGTAATGGTACATATACATTAAAAGAGACGTCATCAGGTACAATAGCAAATATCAAAAATAAACATTATACATGTAAGAAAACAACTAATGAAACATGTAATACAGTATATTATGTATACTCATACTATAATGGAAAAGCTTATGCAATAGCATTAAAAAATGGAGAGAAATTAGAAAATATTATAAATAATTCATTTACGAATGAAAATGACTCAGAAATAAAGAAAACGGTAGATAATTGGTTTAAAGATAACTTATTAGATCAAAAAAATAAATTAGAAGATGCTGTATGGTGTAATGACAGGAGCATATCAAGTGGAGGATACCTTGATGATTCAGACCTAACACTAAATAGTGGTTATAGTTATTTGAGTGGTTATAAAAAAATATATGTAACATACAAACCAGGATTAAAAGATGAAGAAGCATGTCCAAATAAGAATGATAGATTTACTGTTAGCGATACCACAAAAGGAAATGGGGAAATAACATATCCGGTTGGACTAATAACAGTAGATGAAGTAATAGTAGCAAATGGAATTAATGGATTTGGTTCTAAATCATATTTGTATACGGGGGAATATTATTGGATTTTGTCACCGTACGACTTTTGGGCTGATAGTTATCGAGTACTCTTCTTCAATACGACTGGTGGTATAGCTTACAATCTTCCTCAGCAGCTTCGTGGTGTTCGTCCCACAATTGTCCTAAAAAACGGAACAGTAGCAACTAGTGGAAAAGGAACAGCATCAGAACCTTTTGTTATTTCGTAATAATATATGAAGAAAGAAGCTTAATTAAGCTTCTTTTATTGGTTTGTTAGAATATTCGAATAATAAAACATTATCATTAGTAAGTAGAGCATATATAGATGCTGCTTTGATTTCATAATCTTTAATAATAGAAGATACATTAGTAAATTTGGTTACTAATGGTAATTTAA
>CAMXBB010000233.1 GCA_947179265.1 uncultured Bacillota bacterium | reverse complement strand
CTTTCTATTATATGATTATATCAATTAAAAATTACTCTAAGCAATAAAATTAATGAACCACTTGCGAAAATGCACCCTTTATAACATTAATCGAACTCTTTAATTTTTCCTCTTCTTCCTTACTTAAAGGGATAAAGATTTTCTTTTCAACACCATTCTTATTTACAACTGCTGGAGTTGAAATACATACATCTGATACTTCATCATAACTTGAAACAGGTAATATAATACGTTTATCTTCTAATATAGCTGAGGTTATTCTAACTAAGCACATCCCTATTCCATAATATGTTGCCCCTTTACGATTAATTATTTCATATGCAGCTTTTCTGACATTTTCTTCCATTGATAACATATCTGACGGACTTAAGAAATTATCAATTCTACTTAGTGCTACATTAGCATTACTCCATGCAACAAATTCTGAATCTCCATGTTCACCAATAACATAGGCTTCAATATCTTTTGGACAGATCTTAATATGCTCACTTATTAGATAACGTAACCTTGCTGTATCTAGTGTTGTACCAGATCCAATGATACGATTTTGTGGTAATCCTGAATACTTTAATGTTAAATAAGTCATAACATCCAAAGGATTAGTTGCTACTAAGAAAATACCATCAAATCCAGAATCCATTACCTTAGAAACAATAGATTTGAATATTTTACTATTTTTATGAATCAAATCCATTCTAGTTTCTCCGACTTCTTGGTTAGCTCCTGCTGCTATAACAACAATTCTTGCATCCCTACAATCACTATAACTACCTACTTTAACAGATACCTTAGAAGGACTATAAGCTAAGCAATGATTTAAATCCATTGCCTCTCCTTCAATTCTCTTTTCATCTAAATCTATTAAAATTAATTCATCTACATAAGTATGTTGATTTAATAGTGCATATGCATAACTCATACCAACATTACCACAACCAATTAATACTACTCTATTCTTCATATTATCATTCACTTTCTATTTTCATTATATAAAAAAAACGCGAATAAATCTACTTATTATATTCGCGAATTTTCTGTAATAATGGTCCTACATATGGCTTATTTTGAGCGTCTGATAAAAGTAATTCTATATATTCTTTTATTTCTTTATTTATAGGTAAATGATTAATTAATATGTCAATTTCCGATTTACGCTTTCCGAACTTAAATTCTGGTTGATTAAAAAGAATTCTTAATACCATTAGAGTATAAAGCATTATATCATTATCTTTATAATTTCCTTTTTTTCCATGCATCTGCTCATAACATTCTGCTCTATCAGGAAAAAGATCAAAGGGATAATCACCATAAGCACAATTATCAACATCTACAAGTATCGTATTTCCTTCCTTATCAATCATCATATTATCCTCTTTAATATCTCCGATGATAAGGCCCACATCATGTGCTCTTTTTACAGTTCTATCACCCTTGATTAAATAATCAATTTGCCTAACTTTATTTGATGGCAATGTTAAATCATCAAAATCTTTTAATCCAGCTTCATATTCTATTAAATCTGAATAGCACCCTTCCATAAATTCGTCTCGATATCCTAAAATACCTACAGGGAAACGAATTGATGGATCCTTTAGTTTGGTCATTTCCTCAACTTTTCTGAATTTTAGATCAACACGGTCTCCATAAAAATACTCCATTGATCTAAATAATTCAAAAGTCTTTAAGGCATACTTTCCGTTATAATTATAAACGCCACCTTCACATCCACTTCCAATTACTGGATATTTTCCTCCTAAGTCATGCCTGCTAACAATTAGTGTTGGTATTGTTGTGTCATATATACTTCTACTCATAAAAATAATCCCTCTTACAAGGGATTATTTTAACATAGATTACTAATCATATCTAGGTAAAAAAGATTTAATCTATAACATATTGAATAAT
This sequence comes from uncultured Bacillota bacterium, assembly GCA_947179265.1. Classification (GTDB taxonomy): domain Bacteria; phylum Bacillota_I; class Bacilli_A; order RF39; family UBA660; genus CAG-582. The sequence continues at coordinate 659 of CAMXBB010000233.1, read as the reverse complement.
CTTAATAACACCTTTTTCTTTGATTATACGATAAGTATAAAATCCACCATCTTTTTTAGTTTCAACTGACTTAAATGCTTTTTCAAATATTTCATCATATTTAAGTTTATAAGACTCTTCAGAACTGATACTAAATACTGGATCAGTTGCACTTTTAGCATTGCCATAATAGAAATAAAGATTCTCTATTGGATCTCCCTCGCTTAATTCATCAGTCCATAATTGTCTAGTGGTTACATCATAGGTATTATCATCATATTTTTTTATATCTTTTATTCTCCACTCAATATCCATGTACATATTTCCATGAGCATATAATTCTGGTTCTACAACCATATATCTTTTAGCTTTATCATCCCATTTGAAAGCTACTTCATCGCCTTCACCTAAATCAATATATGAAAATTCTAAGTCATACCCATATAATTCTTTAGCTTTTTTCAAAATTTCTGACTCAGTAATAAATTTTTGAGGATTCTCCCAATCAAATAGAATTAATACAATATCTTCAAGAATGTCTTGACCATTTTCATCTAAAAATTTTTCTATATCAAAAATATTATTTTCTTGTCTATTAAGATAATATAATGCTTTATTTTTACTTTAGAAATCTTTAATCTCCGATTCTTGAATAACTTCATATTTAGTATTTGTATTAT
>CAMXBB010000232.1 GCA_947179265.1 uncultured Bacillota bacterium | reverse complement strand
CAGCGTCAGATGTGGATAAGATACAGATTAAATACTATTAATCAAATAACAAATCTATGAAATCTCTTTTCTATCCAATAAAGCTCTATCTAATGTAATAGAATCTAAATAATCAATATCTACTCCCATTGGAATACCATAAGATAATCTAGATACTTTAATATTCTTATTTTCAAATATTTTCTTTATGTATAAGGTTGTTGTTTCTCCCTCAATAGAAGGCTTTAATGCCAAAATTATCTCTGCATTTTTATCATTTGCATCTATTCTATTCATTAGAGGAGACATATTTATATCTTCAGGATATATTCCATCAATTGGAGATATAAGTCCATTTAAAACATGGTATTTTCCTCTAAACGTACCAGTTTTTTCAAACATAAAAACACTTTTATAATCTTCAACAACACATATAAGATTTTCTTCACGACCACTATCATCACATATGGAACATATCTCTTTATCAGTTAGATGTCCACAAACTGAACACTTATGTAATCTTTTTTTGCATTCAGAAATATTCTTTATTATTGTCTCTATATCTTCATCAGAAAATTCCATAGTTGCAAGCGCATACCTTTCGGCTGTCTTTTCGCCAACTCCAGGAAATTTTCTAAATGAATTAATCGTATCACTTAATACTTCAGGATATAACATATTAGAATAAACCGCCTAATTGTTTGCCATAAGCTCCTAGCTTTTTTTCAAATTCGGCATCAATTTTAGATAAAGCATCATTAATTGCAATCTTGATCATATCCTCTAATAATTCTAAATCTTCTGCATCTAATTTATCCTTATCCTTAATGTTAATATTTTTTATTTTCTTATTTCCATATAAAACTACATCTACAAGTTGAGAAGTTCCTGTATACTCACCTGCTTCAATTTCCTTTTGCTTCTTTTCTATATCTTTTTGCATTTTTTGGGCTTGTGCCACAATATTATTCATATTCATAACTAATCTCTCCTTATTCTATAGTCATTTTATCATTACCAAATATATTTTCGGCAGCTTTTACTGTTCCTTTATTTTCATTTACATATTCAGATTCATCAATTAAATCATATTTTTTATTTTTATCATATAGTTTCATAAATTCATCCCAATCAGATTTTGAAATGAATATTAATTTATAATTTGATTTTACGACACTATTAAATTTCGTTTCTAACTCGTATAATTTAGAATTACCTACCGTTTTAATACTAATAGATGATGTAACAAATATAATATGTGTATCTGAAGCAACTTGCAAAGTAGAACTTTTAATAATACTAAAAAACTCAGTTAAATTTTCTTTTGTTACTATTTCTTTAAAATCATTCCACTTGTTGGAAGCTTCTATTTTATGTTCTTTATTTGCATTAACAAAGGTATTATTAATTCTGATATTTACAAAATCATCACAAATATTATATATTTGATTACCTTTATCATTTGAAATCATACTATTTACGTCAAATTTAGTGTCAAGATTCATTATTTCCCGGGAAATAATTTTGTTATCATCATCATTGATATATGATAATAATTCCAACTCAAGAAGCAAATATCCATTAGTACTATAGTTTAATTTTGGAATTAATCCATTTAATGATTCAATAAGTTTTTTAACTTGCTTAAATGCAGTAGTACTTGCATTTTTTTGTTTAAGATTGATGGCTTTCTCTAAAAAAACATCTAGCATCTTGTTTATAAGCACCTTTATATCAAGACCAGATTCTTTCATGGCCTCAATCCCATTCATTAAAGCAGTTAAATCATTTTTTAGAATATTAGAGTAAATAGCATCTATTTCATCATTTGTAATTAAACCATAATTACTTTTAAGCACATCGATATTTATCTCATCAGATACTTTTGATAATTGATCAAGTATACTTAACGCATCTCTCATGCATCCATCTGATAGGAAAGCAACTTCTTTCAAAGCATCTTCTTGATATTTAATTCCTTCCACATCACATATTCTAGATAAATTCTTTAAAATCAAATCTCTATCAATTCTTTGAAAATCAAATCTTTGACATCTCGATAAGATAGTCATCGGAACATCTTGAATCTCCGTAGTTGCTAAAATAAATATTACATTTGCTGGAGGTTCCTCTAATGTCTTTAAAAAAGCATTCCAAGCTTCTTTAGATAACATATGTACCTCATCTATTATATAAGTTTTATACTTCCCAATACTAGGAGCAATTCCTACATTCTCTATCATTCCACGAATATTATCTACACCGCTATTACTAGCTGCATCAATTTCTATAATGTCTGGGGATGTTAAAAATTCCTTACAATTTATACAACTTTCACAGGGAATTCCATTTTCAGAGCTTTCGCAATTGATTGCTTTAGCAAATATCTTTGCGGTACTTGTTTTACCAGTTCCTCTTGGACCAGTAAATATATAAGCGTGAGCAATTTTACCATTAACAATTGAGTTTCTTAAAATCTTAACAATGTTTTCTTGTCCAACTAATTCATCAAAATTTTTAGGTCTATATTTACGATATAAAACTTTATATTCCATTATGCTCACCTTTTATAATTATATCATATAG
>CAMXBB010000231.1 GCA_947179265.1 uncultured Bacillota bacterium | reverse complement strand
ATTTATAATATTAAACAGGATTTATTTGATTTAATTAATTATAGATGGAGTTTGATGCTGGAAAACTATAATTCTTGTCCTCGAATTGCAAAGAAGGTAAGGATTATGGATGATCAAGAAGTAAAAAGAAAGAGACCACTAACCTCCTTTGATAAATTCCTTGATTTAGAAAATAGCAACCATACTTGTTTCATCTGTGGAAAAAGTATTCCAGATAAAGAACTTTCTAGAGACCATGTTATTCCTTGGAGTTATCTTTATTCAGATGATTTATGGAATTTGGTATATGTTCATAAAGGTTGCAACTCAAAAAAATCTAATATTACACCGAGTGATGAAGACATAGAAGAATTGAAAAAAAGAAATCTTAGGTTACAAATAGAATTGCATAAAGTAGGTAATATAAGTGCTCCTTCTTTATTAGAAGAATTTGATTATGCGATAGCCAATGATTTTGTAGATAAATTTTACTTAGGTTGTAGAGGGTGCTAGAATGAAATACTATAAAGAAAATGCTAAAGAGTATATAGAAAAAACAATAAGTATAGATATGACTAATGAAATAAATAAGTTTTTGAAAGTTATAGGTGAAAAAGGTAGTATTCTTGATTTGGGTTTTGGTTCTGGTAGAGATTCTCTTTACTTTCAAAATTCTGGCTATGATGTTTATTCGATTGACCCTACGAAAGAATTTTGTGATAATGGAATTAGACTTGGACTTAAACATGTTATAGAAGGATATGCGCAAGATATAAATTATCAAGAAAAATTTGATGGTATATGGGCGTGTGCATCTTTGCTGCATATTCCATCAGAAGAACTTGTACAGACTTTAATGAAATGTAAAACTGCATTAAAAAAAGATGGAATTATGTATGCATCCTTTAAATATGGAGATTTTGAAGGAATAAGAGACGACAGATTTTATAATGATATGACAATTGATAAATTTATGTATATTTGTGAGAATGCTGGGATGAGTTATATTGAATCATGGATTACTTATGATAAGCAAAACAGAAACAATAAGTGGATCAATTTTCTTCTTGGCAAATAATCGAAAAATAAATATATTAGTGATGAAAAAAAGAATGAGAGGTGATTATTTTGAGTGACTCAATTACAAAACTTGATGAAAATACAAGTAGAATATTTGAAGGTGTTAAAACGGGACTAATTGATTCCAAATTTCTAGCAAACATAGATTATGTGCCTAGATTATTAGTCAATAATCCAGACGAAGGAGAAAAAGTTTTAACAGATATTATCAAGGAGTTAAAAGAGTGCGAAGAGTTTTTCTTTTGTGTTGCTTTTTTAACAATGGGTGGTTATCAACAATTGTTTAGTACTTTTAATGAATTAAAAGAAAGAAATATAAATGGAATAATTATTGTCTCTCAATATCAGAATTTCACTGATCCTCGGGCTTTACAGAATATTATAGAGAAATTTCCTAATATCGATTTAAGAATAGTAACTCAAGATATTGTAAAAATGCATTCAAAAGGATATATTTTTAAAGAAAATCAAGAGTATAAAATTATAGTTGGAAGTAGTAATCTTACTGCAGATGCTTTAACAGTGAATAAAGAGTGGAATGTAAAACTGACCTCTACTAATGATGGCTCTTATGCTCAAAAAGTTATTGATGAATTTCAAAGTATGTATATGCAATCTATCCGAGTGAATATGGATTTTATCAATAAATACAGCGAAATATATAAGGCTAGTAAGCATCAGCAAAAACAAATTATTATTAAGCCAAATAAAATAACTCCTAATACTATGCAAAGAGAAGCTTTGGAAAATCTAGAATTGATTAGAAAATCTGGAAATGATAGAGCATTAGCGATATCTAGTACAGGAACAGGTAAAACAATATTATCCGCATTAGATGTAAAGCAGTTTAATCCAAAGAAGTTTTTATTTGTTGTTCATAGAGAACAAATAGCAAAAGATGCTATGAAGACATATAAAAGAGTAATAGATGAAAATATAAATGCATGTGTTTTAGGTGGCGGAAACAAGAATGATGCAGATTATGTATTTGCTATGATACAAACTCTATCTAGAGATGAATATTTACATTATTATAATCCAACAGAATTTGATTATATAGTATTTGATGAGTGTCATAGAATCGGAGCTCCATCATATCAAAAGGTATTTGATTATTTTAAGCCTAAGTTTATTCTTGGTATGACAGCTACGCCTGAACGAAGTGATGGATTTGATGTATATAATTTATTTAATTATAATATTGCTTGTAATATAAGACTACAAGATGCCATGAAAGAAGATCTTATATGTCCGTTTCACTATTATGCGATTTCAGATTTACAGACAAATGGACAACTCATTGATGATAAGACAGAATTTAATAGACTTGTCTCAACTGATAGAGTTAATCATATCATTGAAAAGATACAATATTATGGATTCTGTGGTACAAAAGTAAAAGGATTAGTATTTGTTAGTTCTGTAGAAGAAGCTAAGGCACTTTCTAAACAATTTAACACAAGAGGATTCAAAACGATTGCATTATCTGGAAAAAATAGTCAAGTAGAAAGAGAGTATGCAAT
>CAMXBB010000230.1 GCA_947179265.1 uncultured Bacillota bacterium | reverse complement strand
AATATTGATAGAGTAGAGTTAGATTATGAATTATTTAAGATAGCAAAGAAGAAAAAAATTGATATTAAAGAAAAAGTTATTATAAAGGAATTAAATAAAGATAATAAAACTATCTATTTAAGTAATGGAGAAAGAATAGAATTTGATTATCTTGTTTATGCTGATGGCACATCTTCATCTGGTGGAAAAATGAATCCCATAAAGATGAAAAACATTGCACTGCAAGCAATATTTAAAGCTGACATTAAAGATGGAATCGATATTCATTTTGGTATTACTAAACATGGTTATGCTTGGGTAAGCAGTTATAAAGGAATAGTTAATGTAGGAATTACCGACATTTATAATCATAATCTTGATTATCATAAAATAATAAAAGATTTTATAAATGAATTAGGTTTTAAATGTAATGATCATGACATAAAAGGGGCATTTACTCCAATAGGTATTGTGAGTCCAATAATAGATGACTGTATATATTATGTTGGTGATGCAGTAGGTGCATGTGATCCATTAACTTTATCAGGTTTAAGATATGGAATAGATTGTGGATATAAGTGTGCTTTAGCAATACACACTAATAATGTAAGCATCTATAAAAAATATATTAAAAGATTAAAAATAAAGTTTTCTTTTATGAAGATTATTCAAAGAATATTTTATTGGCCTTTTATTCAATTTATGGTATTTAGAATAGGGTGTCGTCTTTTTAAACCAATTATATCTTTTGCATTTAACAACATATTCTTAAATAAAAAATAAGAATTCATAAGAATTCTTATTTTTTTATTCTTCATATTTACTAGTTATACCAAAATATTCTTCCATCGAAATCCAATTACCATCATTATATAATTTCTCTGCAAGTTCGGTACCTACATATCTTAAATGCCAAGATTCATACATATAACCAGTTTCAGATTCTTTTCCTTTAGGATAACGAATTATAAAACCATATTTATGAGCATTTTGATTTACCCATTTTCCTTCAGCTGTATTAGCAAAAGAATCATCTATGGTATTTAAATCATAACATAATCCAGTTTGATGTTCACTACTTCCAGGTCTAGCAGAGTATCTATCAGCTTTAGCTTTACCAGTTTCTCCGCCACCTTCTCTTTCAACATATCTATTGTATAAAGTATTTTGAACAACATAGGATCTAAAACCACTAGATATGTATATATTAAGACCAACTGCCGTAGCGTCAGCTTTCATATCTTGGTATGCATCCCATACTTCTTTTTCAATACAATTGTTACATGTTTGTGTAGCTTTAGGATTTGCCTTATTATACGTATTTGTTGGCGCATAACTTTCTGGTAAAAAATACGTCTTGTTTGCTATTAAAAATCCATCAACATAAGTTACACCATCTATCTCGTAGATTTCATATCCCTTAGCAGTTCTTCCTTTATCTGTTTTGGTTCCACGATTCTCTTTAACGTTGTCGTAAACTTTGGCATTAGGATTAACTTTCTTAGGTGTTGTAGAACTTGTAGTATTTGTACTTGATGTAGAGTTTGTAGCAGATGTTTTATCTTTGTTATTTTTCTTAGGTGTTTCATTTTCATCATCTACATCATTAGAACAAATATTATTGATATAACAATTTGGGTAATCAAAAATTGCTATATTTAATCTTAATACTAATTTCACTGAAAATAATATAATCATTAAACATATTGCTATTCCTAGTGCTTTAGCAAAATTTTTCTTTTTACTTTTTTTTGTTAAGAACGAATACAGTATTAAATATAATACTGGAATAGCAAAACAACATACTAAATATATAGTAGAAACAGTTTCAGTCATTACTGATGATTCACTCATATATGTCTCCTTTAACTATTATATCTTATTTGCAAAATGAATTGTATAGAATAACTATTATACCAATTACTTCTAAAGCTAAAGATCCACCAACAAGTCCATTTGTTACATTATATGATAATGCAATAGAACTATTCAAATATAAAGTAATTAGTAATCCAAATAATCCTACAATAAGTAAGAATATACCAAAGTCAACACGTCTTTCATATTTCTTATCTCTTACTACTTTTCCTTCTTCTTTAGCAATTTTAGCTGTTGCTTCTTCAACTTCAGGAGTTTCAACTTTATCAATCTTTTCAGTTTTAGAAACTTCTACATCAACTTCAGGTTTATGTTCAGAAACTAACTTCTTTAGTTCTTTTTCAGAACTTGCTTTTATATTTTTAGAAGCACTAGTTTTTTTTGGAGCAGAAGTTTTTGTATCTGCCTTTTTAGTAGTTTTAGTAGCTTTAGTTGTCTTAGCTGCACTCTTAGTAGTTGTAGCACTTTTCTTTGCTGTTGTCTTAGTAGTTGTTTTAGCAGCGCTAGCTTTTTTAGTAGTACTAGTTTTCTTTGCAGCCCCTTCCTTTGCAGTAGTCTTTTTAGTTGTGCTCTTAGTAGTTGTTTTTGGAGCACTCTTTTTAGTACTTGTAGTACTCTTCTTTGCAGTAGTTTTTTTCTTTTCTGCCATTTGAAATTCACCTCTATTACAATTATACAACAAATAATTAAATATACAAGTTTAAAAAGTATATATAGATTTACAT
>CAMXBB010000229.1 GCA_947179265.1 uncultured Bacillota bacterium | reverse complement strand
CTAAAATAAATCCTGTTATATTACCATACATTAAAGCAGAATATCTTTCATATTATTTATTTTTATTATATAAAAGTGATCCTGAAAGATTTATATATCATTTTAGAATTATATTGAGTAGTGAATTATCTATAGAACAATATCTAAAAGATAATAATATAACTATGAGATCAGAAAATTTTGAAAAAATTAAAATAAATCACAAAAAAATCTTAACAAAACAATAAATATTTGCTAAACTATGTTTATAAGTTTTGTTTTGGTCTGTTGGTGAAGTGGTTTAACACATAACCCTCTCAAGGTTACATACATGGGTCCGAATCCCATACAGATCACCATTGTAAAATAAAAACACGAATTACTCGTGTTTTTTTATTTGCATTCAAATCCTTCAAAAGTGCTTTTCTTAACTTGATCAACAGTAACATCTAAACCATCAGGAAAACTTGTATTGATAAATTCATCACCAAGTTTTTCTTTTATTTGATTCAAGTTTACTTTTGAATAGTCTATTTTTAAAGTTATTGATATTTCTTTATCACTAATCTTTTTAGTACTGAACTCATACCCAGAAATATCTTTATAGACTTCACCGATTTCTTCTAATTCTTTTATCATAGTTTTTATATCGTCTTCACTTACGTTTTCGTCATTTATTTTATATAGTGATGTTTGTTCAACTGTCGTAACTTTATTATCCTTATGTTCAATAACAGCTGTATCGATTGCTTCAAAAGAATCATCTTTACTTGTCATTGTGCAAGTAATCTTTGAACTTTCATTATTTTTTGAATCTTCTTTCTTATCTGATTTTCCGCAACCTGTTAGTGTAGATAGTACTAATAAACCACATATGATACCTAATAAAACTTTCTTCATAATTAACCTTCTTTCATTATAATAAGTTTATCATTTCAAATAATTAATTGCAATCTTACTTATGTTCTTTTTGTTTAAGAGTAAAATAATGTATGATATAATTACTCTAGGAAGTGATGGTATGAATTTATTTATAAATGGATATAACATATTTTTAATTGTTCTTATTACTTATGTATCATCAATTATATTGACTCCGATTGTTAAGAAGATATCATTTCATATCAATGCAGTTGATAAACCTGATAATAAGAGAAAGATTCATCATCATGTGATGCCATCGATGGGAGGGCTTGCGATATTTATATCTTTCTTAATTGGGTATATGATATTTGCACCAAAGACTACGCAAATGCTGGCAATTCTTATTGGTGGTTTTATAATTGTAATAACGGGTATTATTGATGATATAAAACCATTACCAATTAAAGCTAAGTTAGTTGGGCAATTAGCAGCTGCTATCATTATAGCTTTTTATGGTAATATTTTGTTAGATGACATGCGTATCTTTGGAGTTCAATTTAAATTTGGATTTCTAACTTATCCATTAACTATCTTCTTTATTATTTCGATTATCAATGCAATTAATTTTGCTGATGGATTAGATGGTCTAGCAGCTGGTACTTCTTGCATATATTTTATTACGATTGCAATTATTGGTTATATCATGAATAAGCTTGGAGGATTGGATGTAATTTTATGTCTTATCATGCTTGGAGCATGTTTAGGATTCTTGATGTATAACTTTGCTCCAGCATCAATATTTATGGGAGATACTGGAAGTATGTTCTTAGGATTTATTATATCGGTTGTAGCTTTACTAGGATTTAAAACAGCAACTATTACATCATTGATAATTCCATTACTTGTATTATTTGTACCAATTCTTGATACCATCCTTGCAATGTCTAGAAGACTTATTCAAGGAAAGAGTATCGGAGATGCTGATAGAGAACATCTACATCATCAATTACTTAAAACGACTAAGTCAACTTCTAAATCAGTTTTGATAATGTATGCTATAAATGCACTATTTGCTGCAGTATCTATTTTTTATACATTAGGTGATAAGAAATTAAGTATGTTACTATACATATTGTTATTGATTCTATTTATCGTCTTAGTATTTAAAACTGATATACTATTTGAACATACTAAAAAGGATAAGTGATAATATGAAAATAAATCTTTATGATTTTGATAAGACAATTTATGATGGAGATTCATCATGTGATTTTATCTTTTATTCATTCAAGAAATATCCTCGTACTCTTATTGTAGTTCCTAAAATAATTTTTGCTGCAATCGCTCATGCACTTCATATAATATCTAAAACTAAAATGAAGGAAAATATTTTTTCTTTCGTAAAATATATTCCCAATATTGACGATCATGTTGATAAGTTTTGGGAATTACATCAATCTAACTTAAAAAAATTTTACATGGATAAAAACCATGATAGAGATATAATAATTTCTGCTTCTCCAGAATTTTTACTTAATCCATTAAAAGAGGAATTAGGAGTTCTTGATTTAATGGCATCAAGAGTAGATAAAAGAACGGGAAAGTTTGATGGACTTAATTGTCATGGAGAAGAGAAGGTAAGACGTTTAAATGAAAAATATAAAGACTATGAGGTTTTAGAATCTTATTCTGATAATAAGTGTGATGCTCCTATTTTGAGACTTGCAAAAACGCAATATATAGTTAAAGGAGAAAAATTAACTATATCACATTTTTAATATCTGTTATATAGACT
>CAMXBB010000228.1 GCA_947179265.1 uncultured Bacillota bacterium | reverse complement strand
ATCTTTAGCATTATAAGTAGTGTTTTTGTTCCACCATACTCCAAGTGAATATCGAGGTATTAATGGAGGATATCCGGTTAAATCAAAATAATCTTTTAAGCAAGCACCAAAATCCCTACGATACATAAATACATATACATCAATTCGCTTATCATTACGCTTGCCTAACGTACCATCCTCATTAAAGATCAAAGAATGGGAATCATCTATCGAAGTAAATCCATCTGTACTATATAAGCCTTTCCAATATTTAGCACGTCCCTCTGCTCCATCCAAAGAAAAAGCTGTTCCTTTAAAATTTCTTGCTTCAGGGTGTGAATAATACCAATACTTATCAGTATCAGCAAGTTCAATTCTTAAGTATTGATCAGGGCTTACTTTAGTACCAACTAGTGGCATTTCTTTTTCATATGTTAATGTAAAATACTTTGTTTTAATATTAAGATATTTTGCATCCTCTTTCTTTTCAAATTTAACCTTAGGAAATGTTCTAGTCATAACAAGCTCAGTAGGTCGATCTTCAAAAAGTCCTGTTTCTGAGTATTCAAGTCTAATAAGTCTATCTGTTAAAATAGTAAAACGATATTTATTACCTCTTATTATACTATCTTCTTTAGGTAAAATCTTACTATAATCCATTCTAAAATGATTTGGTAATTCACTCATATTAGTTCACCCTTTATCTTACTTATTTATTTTAACATAATATTATAATTAATTAAAGCATCTTTTTCGTTAATAAATGGGCATTTTCTAACATATCAAACAACATAAACTCATTGACTTTTACATATTATTAGTGTATATTACTAAGTGCGTAGTTATTGGCAGTCAAACTAATTGTAATTAATGTGTCTGATTGAAATAGTTCTAGTAACTTAAACTGCCTAAGGGAAAGATCATTGGACACCCTAATTATTTTATTAGCTAACCTTTACTATGAAATAATTAGAAAGGAGAATAAAAATGGCAAGATATACTGGTCCAGCTTACAAAAAATCTAGAAGATATGGTTTTTCTACATTAGAAAATGGAAAAGATATCGCTAAGAGACCTTATGCTCCAGGACAACATGGTGCAGGAAGAAGAAAAAAGATTAGTGAATATGGAATCCAATTACAAGAAAAACAAAAAATTAGGTATATGTATGGATTAAACGAAAAACAATTTAGACGTTTATTTGATAAAGCTTCTAAATTAAAAGGTATACATGGTGAAAACTTCTTAAAATTACTAGAATCAAGACTTGATAATCTAGTATATAGAATGGGACTTGCTGCTACTAGACGTGGTGCTAGACAACTTGTTAATCATGGACATATCATGGTAAACAATGTTAAAGTAGATATTCCATCATACCAATGTAAACCTGGTGATGTTATCAGTGTTAAAGAAAATTCTAAAGAACATCCAGCAATAAGATTATCTCTTGAAGCTAACGTTACAAGACCTGCTTTTGTTGAATTTGATGCTAAGAAATTAACAGGTACTTTTGTTAGATTACCTGAAAGAACTGAATTAAATGCTGATATCAATGAAAACCTAGTAGTTGAGTTCTACAATAGATAATAAAATACTAGCTTTGCTAGTATTTTTTATTATAAAAAAACCTCATTAATTAAAATGAGGCTTTTTTATTGTATCTCTTTTGGCAATTTCTTTGGTAATCATATGAATAATCTTATCTGCTCCGCTTTTCATATCTGGATCATTACCATCGACATTATAATAGATATATTTTTTTAAGTCTCCTAGTTCTTCAATAGAAAGACTAGCAAACAACTCTAAATATCTTCCATTTGTTAATGATTCTAAATAAACATTATAATGACTGCTTCCCTTTATTCTAAATAATTCTTTACCAATTGTATATTGAACTAGAGGTCTGATATTCATAATACGTTTTAAAGCATAATCACCACCTAATTCACTAAAAGCTTGGGCTTCAAAGGAATCTAATTCTGAAGGGCTAAGAATAGCTAGTAACTTTGCTAATGATTCATCATCCATTGCTTCTAAACGATTATCTTTAATGGCATTAAAGACTTGCCTAACCTTATTTTCGTTATACATACACACACACCTATCTCATCTTCAGATTCTCATCAATTACCTTTTTTATTTGTTTTTCATATTCGTTAAAAGACACCATAAAAACTTTAATAAACACATTAAAATGTCTTTTATTAAAACGATTATATATTCTACGATATATCTCATCTGTTGCAACAACTCTAGCTTTTAATCCATCATTAGGAGAATATATTTTAGTCTTTCTAACAACTGAATTATATTGTTCAACTAATTTATCCAATTTAACATCAGTATGATATATTTGCGATAGCTTCTTTTGATTATAACTACTAGCACCTGTAATAATAGAGGTCATTATTTGATTAGCATCATCTTGATCGTATGAATTGATATTACTAACAACATACAAGTTCATAAAATAGTAACCTAGAACAATAATATTATTAAAAATATATGGATCTACTATAAACTTTTCTTTTCTTTCGATACCTTTAGCATCAAGTTCTTTTATAATAGAATATACCCAGTTAATATTTTCTTGATATAACATTTTTGTTAGTCGATCAAAATCCATATTATATACATCTCTATTCTTTATAAATTATAA
>CAMXBB010000227.1 GCA_947179265.1 uncultured Bacillota bacterium | reverse complement strand
TTTAAAGCAAAAAAGTCAGACACAAAAATTACTTGCTGATGACAGAATATATTTAGATTTAATAGAAAGAACTTTACAATTTATTAAAGGAAATCTTTTACGACAAGTTGCAGCAGAAGTAGCAAATAATAATATGACAGCCATTAGAGAGTATCGAGCATACTTGGATAGTGAGGTTCAAAAATACGCTAGTCGAATGATGTTATTAATAGATGTGAGAGAAAATCAAGATTATACTCAAAAAATAGATAAAAGAATAAAAAAATGTAAAGCTCAATTAGATAATGCAAGTCAAGAAAGAGACAGATTTAATAAAGGATATGGCAATCTATCTGATGCTATTGCACCAGAACCTATTGGTAAATCTTTAAAAAGGTTATTTGCTTCACCAATAGCAGGATCTGATATCTTAGCAACAACTAGATTTGGTAGTAATACTAATGACTTTTTAAAGAGAGATAATGAAACTGGCGAAATCAAATTAAATAGAGCAAATGTTTTACTTTTCTTAGAGGTTTTCGGAGAACATAGATCAGATAATCTAAGAAGGTTAGTTCAAGTTAAAGAACTAGAACAAAGAGGAAATGCTTCTTCTGAAGATATTCAAATGCAATTAGAAGAAGTTAGATCTTCAATTCCTGAATATCTTAGACAAGCTAATGTTGATGTATTTGATAGATTTTGTCATTATAGTTCATTACCTAGATTTTCAACATTAGATGGTGAAAAGATTACAGATGATATTTGTTATGGAGATGAAGAAATACTAGAACCAGCTCTTAAACGTTTAAAAATTGCTTTGACTTTAGATTCTGTTGATAGTTTTAGTCGTCAAGATTTAATTTCAATGATAGGTGAAGAGAATGTTGTAGAGCATCAAGAGTCAATGCAAGAACGAATATCAGAATTGACTAGTCGATCTTTATAATCTCTATCAAAATATAAGTTCTGTAAAAGAACTCGACATTAGGAAGGCATTTTATATGAAAAAATTATTACAAGTTTTAATATGTATTTCTTTAGTATTTGCAACTATTGGATGTACAGCAAAAGAAGCAAATAAAGTTGAAGATACTGATATACCTAAATATACTGAAAATACTGACATCTCTAGTGATAATGAAAAAAATGAAAATACTGATACCACTGAAGATTATGGATATGAGCTACTTGTAATACAATCCTTAAGGAAAGATTGCATTCCAGTTTCCTTAAGCTTTTATAAAGATGGTAAATACGAATTCTTTTATGAATATTTGGCTTATAAAGAAGGTGGTATTAGACCACTTAATATTCGATATACAAAATCAAAAAAAGGTACATATAGTATTAATATTGATAAAATCATAGAAGAAAGTATAGATGATGATGACAAAAAATATTCTAATGAAGATTTAATTGAATATAAGTTATATACATATCGTGGAGAGTATATTATTCCAAAAGATAAACCGAATCAAAATTTAAATGCTTTTTTAAAGAAAATAAAAGTTGATTTAAGTGCATGTGCTTCTCCGGATTATGTTGGGTAAATAACATATGAATATTAAAGAGTAACAAGACAATTAATGTTGCCTTGTTTTTTTATTGAAAATTAAAAAATCTTTTAAGGAATGTAAAAAGAAAATTTTCCATATCTTTCAAACCTCACAAATAAATTTTATTATAAAATCAAAAAAACAGATAAAAAGCTTATCTATTTTTTAGTATTTTTTTTACCACTTTAACTATTTCTTTTTTAGTAAAAAAAATTATAGTTTATTTTCTGAATTATTATATTCGCCAATAAGTTCAGGAAAGTTTCCAATTAAATATGTTCCTTCAATATTTCCATGTAAAGCATTTTTTACATTATCATATTCCATTTGATACAGAATATTCCAAACTACAATTGTCATGCCTTTCTCTAACATATATTCTCCAAGTACTTTATTTGTTCCTGGAACATTTTTTGTCAGAGCATCCCACGCTGCAGAGATTCCATCAGCAGGCAAAGTAGAATTTTCTATTCCAGTCCAACCAATCACTGGAAGAATTAGGTTACTTTCACTTTCTTCTTTTATTCTCATTAATATATCTACATTTCTACCAATAAAATAGATATCTCTGGATGTTTTACATAAATCTGTTAGACTTTTTACGTACCTGTTTATCTCTGATACTTGCTCTTTTTTATATTCGGCCTTAATCTCGATAAATAAAGGTTTACCTTTTCTATCTAATTTTAAGATATCTTCTAATTTTGTTATTTTAGTTCTTTTATTTAAAATACTTTTGCACCATTCAAGTACCTTTTGCGAATTTATACCAAATTCTTTAGCTCCCGATGCTATTAGAGCATTTATTTCAGATAGATTTCCACTAAAATTCATTTGACAAAGTTCATCATAAGTATAATCAGATATTTTATTTTTTTCAGGACTCCATGAAGCACAGACCTTTTCTAGAGTCTTATAATTCATCAAAACAAAAACTCCATCTTTAGTTTGTTGAATATCAATTTCAATTGCACCAACTGTAGGATTATTAATTGCATCTTCTATTGCTTCTAGTGAATTTTCAACATTTGGATTGCTCAAGGTAAGACTTCTATGTGCAGTAAGTATTGGTTCGTTCATTTCTTTTTTCCTCTCTTTATCGGATATATATTAAATAC
>CAMXBB010000226.1 GCA_947179265.1 uncultured Bacillota bacterium | reverse complement strand
TTTTTTTAGCAAGCCTTAAGTGTTTTGTCAACATATTTTTTGACATCTTTTGTAAATCTTTTACATAAAAAAGAATGATTTTATCAAACCATTCTCTTATTTTTTTACACCCTTAGTTCCATTGAAACTAGATAAGATATTAGTATCAAAGTAAGTCGTTTTCTTAGATTTATTTTTATATTCTTTAATTGCTAGTGATATTAAATCATCTAATAGTTTATCATATGATTTACCTTTTTCAGTCCATAAATAATATGAAAGTGATCCAGGAATAGTATTAGGTTCATTTACATAAACCTCATTCTTTTTTTTATCGATTAAGAAATCTATTCTACATACTCCACTTAGATTTAATGCTTTGAAAGTATTCTTTCCTAACTCTTCGATATGCTTAATCATTTCTTTATCTAGATCAGCAGGAATTTTTCTTTTGGCATTTACCATACCCTTACTAGGTGATTTCATTCCCTTTTTAGCTTTACTACCAACATATTTATCATCGTAGGTAAGTAAATCATGTCCACTAGTAACCTCTTCGATAACACTAGTCTCTTGTAATTCATAGTTACCTACAACACTAATATTTACTTCCATTAAGTTCTCTACTGCTTTTTCTACAATAATCTTCTTATCATAATTAATGGCATCTTCAATAGCTTTTTTTAATTCATTTTTATTACGAACATAGCTTATACCAACACTACTACCTAAACATGCTGGTTTTACTACAACTGGATATTCTAATTCTTCTACTCTATCAATAATTTTATCTTCATCCATTAGATATTCCGTATCATAAAAATACATATAATCTACTACTGGAATGTCAAGACTTGATAAAACTTGTTTTAAAACGACTTTATCTTGACCTAAAGCAGCACCTAAAACTCCACTACCTACATAAGGTATATCTAAGTTCTCTAAAACACCAGAGATTACTCCATCCTCAACGTGTTCACCATGTACAATTGGAAATGCGATATCAATCTTATCAACGATTCGATTAAATAATCCTTTTGTACTTACTAAACAAGTCTCATTGTTAACATTCGCTAAAACAATTTCTTTACTTCTTTTCTTTAGATAATCGATATCCTTATAATTCTCAATATCCAAAAGCCATGCTCCAGTATACCATATACCTTCCTTAGATATGTAAATTGGAACTATCGTATATTTTTCTCTATTAATATGGCGGATAGCACCTAAAGCTGAAATGACACTTACTTCATGCTCAACACTCTTTCCACCAAATATTACACCTATCTTTAAATTCATACATTTCACTCCTATTCATTGAATATATCTGGTAAATCATTTTCTAATAAAACATAATTATGCTTTTTATCAGATTTAATTTTATCAATGATCTTAAAAGCTTCTTTAACATCATCAATTATAAATAATTTATCTTTATCATACTTTTTACTCTTTAAACCATCTTGAATCGGTTCCGTTTGTTTATGACCTACAAGTATTGTGAAGTCCGCTACTTCACTAATATATTCACCATACTTCTTGTTTAAATCATATTGTAATTCACCTAATTCTATCATACCAGGTGTTACAACTATTTTTAAACCATCCATCAATTTTAAGACATCTAAAGCCATCTTAGAACCAACAGGATTAGAATTATAAGCATCATCGATAATAGTAATATCTTTACTAGTATTTTTAAGTTCTAGACGATGCTCAATAGTATTTATTCTTTTTACTCCCATTTTAAGCTCATTCATCGACATACCTTTAAATCTAGCAAAAGCAAGTGCAGCTAAAATATTATATATATTTGCTTTACCAAGTAATTTGGTCGTAAATCTTTCCTTTTCTTTAGTATCTTTAAAATAAACATCAAAGCTCATTCCTGACGGAGTTACTTCGATATTA
This sequence comes from uncultured Bacillota bacterium, assembly GCA_947179265.1. GTDB lineage: Bacteria > Bacillota_I > Bacilli_A > RF39 > UBA660 > CAG-582. The sequence goes on along the minus strand of CAMXBB010000226.1, from coordinate 768 downwards.
GATGCTACTAAATCTGCATCTTTAGAATCAATACCAATCCATAAGACCTTAACATCATTTTTTATTTCATAGTTTACTTGCCATTCATCATCACGATTAAGTATTGCTAGACCATCACTAGGAAGATTTTCAACTAATTCAAATTTACCCTTTTGAATATTCTCTTTACTACCGAAGGTTTCTAAATGCGCTTCACCAATTTTAGTAATAATACCATATTTAGGTTTTACTAAATCACATAGAAGTTTTATTCTTCCACATTTGAAAGCTCCCATCTCTGCAACAAAGATTTCATGAAACTTATCTAAATAATTATTGATAGTTATAATAAGACCATATTGCGTATTAAAATTCTTTGGAGTTGTAAGTGAATTATATTTAACACTTAAGATATCATTTAAAATATTTTTAGAACTTGTTTTACCATAGCTTCCAGTTATCCCAATAACTTCTAGGTGATTAGATGATTTAAGTTTTCTCATCGCTTGATTCTTGTAATGATTAAATACCATCTTTTCAGCTGGTTTATTGATAACGTTAGCAACAAATATCACAAAGAAATTCAAGCTTATCAACAAGCTAAGTAATGATGCACATATAAACTCATTACCAAATATATATCCAAGTAATGGTAAAAGATAAAGAATTATGATTGTAAACAACAATCTTTTTACTCTACTAGTTACCTTTAAAGGAATCTTAACTTGCTCAGCTTTTATAGCTGTATATTATAAACATCTCAGAGCCCACGAGACTCCTCAGAATATG
>CAMXBB010000225.1 GCA_947179265.1 uncultured Bacillota bacterium | reverse complement strand
GCTATTATAAGTATTGTATATTTTCCCTTTAAATTATCTATTGCTGATTGGATATCACGTTGAGTTTCATTATCTAATGCACTTGTTGCTTCGTCAAAAAGAATTATCTTTGTTTTTTGCACTAATGCTCTAGCAATTGCAAGTCTTTGTTTTTGTCCACCAGATAGATTGGTACCACCTTCACCGATTATCGTATCTAATCCTTCTGGAAGATCATTAACAAAATCATATAAACAAGATAATTTTAAAGACTCTATTATTTCCTCATCATTTATATCTTCTTTAACTAATCTAAAATTATCTCTAATGGACATGTTAAAAATATATGGATTTTGCGGAATAATAGTAATATTCCCTCTTATAGAATCTTCATCAAGAGTATTAATATCTATACCATCAATAAAAATACTTCCCTTTTGAATATCATAAATTTTACCTAGCAAGTTAAATATTGTACTTTTTCCAGCTCCACTTTTTCCTACAAATGATACCGTTTCCCCACTATTAATTTTAAAAGACATATTATTTATAACTTTATAATTATCATAAGCAAATGAGACATTTTTAAATTCAAAATTACCATCAATTTTTTCTAAATGTCTATCACCAAATTTTTCTTGTAAGAATTCTTGATTCTCCAATATTGCAAATACTCGATTGGTAGAAACATTAAAGCTTTTTAATTCTTCTAATAATAACGATATATTATCCATAAAATTCGTCATTATATTAGTTTTATAAGTAAATAGTGCGACAGCTAAAGCTACTGACAATATATTATTCTTTATTAAATATATTAGTAGTATAACTAATCCAAATACAAAGATTTCTGATAATACACTTATTAACATTCTATAAAAGATACTGATAAGTCTTTTATCATAATCTTTTATATTTTTTTCTTTTATTTCAATAAATAATTTTTCTAAAAACGTTTCCTTTGCTGATAACATTTTTAAATCTTTTTCACCTCTAACTAATTCCCCTACTAAGCTTGAAACTTTATCTCTTTGTTTTCTATAGATTACATCTAGTTTTCCCATTTTACTTGTTCTTAATAAATATAGAGCAGTCAATATAAGAGCAACAATAAAATAATAAAGAAAAACATACTTATTTATTGTAAATACAGCTATAAATATCCCTGCATTCATTAAAGTTTTAGATACATATCCAAGACCATGGGTAAACATTTCTGCCATTTTATCAGTATCATTGGTAAGTCTTTCAATAAAAGTTCCTGTTCCATTTTTCTGAATATCTGCTTCTCTTATCCTTAGTATTTCTGTTCCTAATCTCATTTGAAGATTTTTTATGGTCCCCATTCTAAATTTTCTACAAAAGATTCCCATTATAAAATAATTAATTTCATTTATTATACTTATTACTAATACCATTATGCTAGTAAATAGTAATTCTTCATATATGTTATCAGAAAATAAAACAATTTGTTGAGCAGTATATAGTGGTAAAATAATTCCAATTATCATTTGAACTACTGAAGTACATATTATAAAGAAAAAATACTTTCTGTATTCATTAGATATTTTAAAAACTTTCTTTAAATTCTTCAATGTCTCATGCATTAATTAACCACTCCAATTTAGATATAACTATACCAACGTTTGTTCAATATGATTATACTATATTTAAGAATCATTTACTATATTTTCTACTAAACAAAAAAAGAAACTACTTCAAAGAATATAAGTAATTTCTTTTCCATATTTATTTAATTCTTCTTCCAGTTGGTTCAGTACTTCCACTTTGACTATATTTGTGAGGATAAAAAATTCTATCAAGCTCATCTCTTCGTTCCTCTGGCGTTAAATGTCTTACTTCTAATCCAGTCTGTGGTTTTATAGTAGAGACACTATAAAAATTTGTTAATAATGCTTTTCTACCACTAGAAGTTGGATAAAAATTAGCTTCAAAATATCCTCTATCATCCATATTTGAATTTCTTAATATTCCCGTTTCAGAATTATAAAATGATTTAACATTTTTATCTGTAATTCTTATAACCCTTCCGTCATTAGATAATAGAATGCCTTTCCTAAACATTATCGAAGTTATTAATAATTTCATATCAGCGATAGCTTGTTCTAAATCTTTTCCACTTAAAGTTAATCTTGAATTGCTATCCGTTATTCCATATAGGAAATTAAATGTCTGTTTAGCTTCCAAAATAACATCAGATAGTCTATTACTATAAGCATCACCAGGAGTTTCTGGAGCCATATAAACACCCGGAATATTTGTATCATAAAGCCATGCTAAAGATCTTTCACATCCACTAAATAAAGATGGATTATTTTGATAAACACTTCGAATTGCATTTGCAATCTTTTCTCTATTATTTGCATCGGTATAAATAATTATTCTATCGCATTGTTCCATACCAGTTGTTAATTGATATTTAAATTTTACTGGTATATTTTGCTTAGAAAATATTTCAACAAGTCTTTTTACTATTTCATGCATATTATTTGGATTTGGAGCTATATAAAATCTACTACTTATGCTCCCCATATTTTCAGTGTTAATTTTTACCCATTTATATTCTTTATTTTGATTTTCACTTCTAACATTTGAATTCTGAAATGATTGAAGAAACCTTTCTAATTCTTTTTCTTTTAATTCTAAAAATTTTGGATTATATTTAGAACTATATAAATC
>CAMXBB010000224.1 GCA_947179265.1 uncultured Bacillota bacterium | reverse complement strand
ACTTTTTATACAAATTATAATAATCTCTCGAGAGGCAGAAAAGGTGCTTATCACTACTTATATTCGGACGAAAATTCAGGAGGGTTTTGGTTGTTTTTCAACTAGACATAAGGAGTGATTTTATGATTAGAATTAATATAAAAGATATTATTATCTTGATATTAATCATTATAAATTTTTATCTAGTTATTTTAGTAACCAGATAAAAAAAGTACCTTTATTCTACTGAATAAAGGTGCAAACAAATGTGTTAAGCACTATGTCCGAAGAATAATGCTTCTCACAATTTAATTATAACAAACTGTTGTGTTTGTTTCAATATATTAACTTTGATACTATTTATTTTCTTTAAAATAAGCATCATACCAAACTAAGAAAGCATAGATATTCCATATCTTTCTACTATTATCTTTTCTTCTTGCCTTAGAAGTTGAATAATGCTCTTTATCTAACATATCTGTTATATAATCAACATTAAAATATCTTTTTGCAGTATCACTTTGAAAAGCTTTTCTAACTATTTTATAATATTTTTCTTCTTTCAAGAATAACTTAGTTGGTGTTGGAAATCCTCGTTTAGGTATCTTAGCATTATCCTCTGGAAGATGTCTTTTAGCCATCTCTCTTAATGATAATTTAAAGGTATTTAAATCTAAACGATGGCGATGAGGAATTCTTTTGGCAACATCAAAAACATAACGATCAAGGAATGGAACCCTTAATTCAATTGAATTAGCCATACTCATCTTATCAGCTTTTAAAAGAATATCTCCAACCATCCATAGATTGATATCCAAAAATTGCATCTTAGTTATATCATCATAATCTTTGACTTGATCATAATATGGTTTAGTAATCTCCTTAAAATCAGTTCTTTTAATACGTTTATTTAATATCTTATCAACTTCTTTTGGACTTACATAATTAGCATTACCAATATATTTTTCTTCAACAGTCTTACTACCTCTTATTAGAAAACTTCTTCCCTTAATATTTGGCATTACGCTTGCTACAGCACCTAAAGTTTTACGGATAAACTTCGGCAAACGCATATATTTAGCTAAACTTAATGGTTCCCTATATATTCCATATCCACCAAATAATTCATCAGCGCCTTCACCAGATAAAACAACCTTAACATGTTCGCTTGCTAGTTTATTAGCAAAATATAGAGATATACATGATGGGTCAGCAAGTGGTAAATCCATATGATATTGAACCTTAGGAATAGCTTCCCAGAACTCCTCTACACTTATAACCTTACTATAATGTTTTACCCCAATCTTTTCAGCTAAATCACGAGCAACATCAATTTCACTCCAACCATCATAGTCAAAACCAACAGTAAATGCTTTATCTCCATGATAGCAAGCAGCAACGAGTGATGAATCTACTCCACTAGATAAGAATGAACCTACTTCAACATCACTTATCTTATGAGCTTTAACCGAATCTAAGAATACCTCTTCAATATTGTTAACTGCTTCATCAAAAGTCATATCATTATCAACTTTAAAATAAGGATTCCAATATTTAGTAGTTGTCATCTTTCCATCTTTAAATTTAAGATATGAACCTGGTAATAAAACATTTATACCTTTAAATAAAGTCTCAGGTGGAACTGAATATTGGAATGTCAAATAATTAGCTAAAGCGTCTTCATTTAATTCTTTTTCTACATTAGGATGAGCAAGTATTGCTTTTATTTCGGATGCAAATATTAGATTACCATCTACTAATGAATAATATAATGGTTTGATACCAAAAAAGTCTCTTGCTATAAATAATTCTTTAGTCTTAATATTCCATATTACAAAAGCAAACATTCCTCTTAAACGATCAAGTATTTTTTCTCCCCATTCTTCATAACCATGTAGGATAACTTCTGTATCAGTCTTAGTATAAAATTGATGTCCACATTTAATTAATTCATCTTTAATACTTTGATAATTATATATCTCTCCATTAAATATAATTACCATTGATTTATCTTCATTATATATTGGTTGTGATCCACCTTTTAAATCAATAATCGATAATCTTCTAAATCCTAAAGCGATTGTATCATCAATATAAAATCCATCACTATCTGGACCTCTATGAATTATGGTATTATTCATCGCTTTAATTACTTTTCTTTGCTTATCAATATTTCCTGTAAAACCTGTAAATCCACACATAATTTATTCTCCAATCATTATTTTTTCTTATCTACATTAATCAAATAACTATTTACCAATCTAGAACGCATTTCCTCGGCTTTATAAAAAGCCACAAAACAAATTATAACAACAACAGCATCAAATACATATACCCATACACTTGATTTATACCTATATATATCTACAACCATTCCTAATAGTTCAACCAGAAATCCAAATAAGCTTATTATTTTTAATCTAGTAAGTTTCTCATATACTCTATTTTTATTATCTTCACTATTCTTAAAATTATCACAAGCTTTTTTTCTTTCCTCTTTCGATAATCTTTGATACTTATTCTTCATAAAAGTCCTCCCTACCTACATGAAAGCCTTTACGATATAATCTCTCCATAATCTTTCTCTCTAATTCATATCCACTATACTTTTTAGAAAGTTGCATTTTTGCTTTCTCATATTCTTTTTTCTTTATATCCGTATCTATTATATCATAATTATTGATAATCGATGAGATATCCTCGTTATCA
>CAMXBB010000223.1 GCA_947179265.1 uncultured Bacillota bacterium | reverse complement strand
ATTTAGAACTATATAAATCATCTCTTAGGTTATATCTTTCAGTTTTTTTATTACATTTAAATGCTATTTTTGCTAACCCCATAATGATTGAATCATCTACTGGTCTAATTAAAGATTCTAAAGATCCCGCATGTGGATTTATTATATCCATTTGACTCACACCCTTATATATTAATATTTTTATACAAATTATCTACTTTTTGGACCAATAGTTCCACTATCAAATGCAAGTGAACCTGCATAACTCATAGAATATAAAGTTTCTGGCATTTCTGGACTTTGTTTAATGCCTAATGATTCCAAAAATAATCTATTAATAATTTGCGTTTGATATGGAGTTCTAAACAAATTTACTATTATTTCTTTATTATATTTATAAGAGTTACTATTATCAATATTTCTAAATAAATCGATAGTGTCAATTACTCCTTTACTCCTACATGCACTTAATAGTTGGTTACAAATTATATTATATAGTTCTCCAGCCGGTTCATTAAAAGCATAGCTTTCCCCAGGTCTTGATTCACCATCATAATACACAATACCTGCAGCAGAAAGCCAAATATTAGCAAATAGTGCTTTAGCAATTGTTGCCCTATCAGTTGGTATATTTCCAGTTTGAATATCTCTAATTTTTACTTTAGACTCATCAGTATCATAAGGATCATTTGAATCAATATATATCTCATATTTAGCTGCTAAAGCTTTCAATTCAGAGAATGATGGTATTTGCATTGTTGATTTATTAGTTTTTGAGTCTTTCTTACTTATTGAAGCAAGATCAATCTTCTTAGAAGTTGAAAAGTATTTAACTAAATCGGGGTTATAAACTTTTGTACCATTGGCATCATAATATCCAATATATCCTCCAGCTTCACTCGCTTTTCTATCTAGTCTTGCTCGACTCAAGTATTCATCAACCATACTTTGTCTAGTATCTTTAAAAAAATTCCTTTCTGTAAATATAGTATTACTTTTTAAAACTTCATTACCATTTTCATTAACCATTTCAAATATATCATATCGCATTACAGCTATTCCATTTGCATTACGTGGTTTATCAAACATCTGTTGAGCTATAAATACACTTCCATCACTTCGCGTAAATCTTTTTGTAGGATAAGCAAATAATTCCCTCTTATCTTCTGCTTTTTCTATTTCTTGATAAGATGTAACTAATTCAAATTTATTTCTAGGGGTATTTTTCCTTACTCCACCAATATAATATGTTCTTTTTGCTATTGAATCAGCAATATTTTGTTTTGAAAATAAAACATTATCAACAGTTTCCTCATAATTAGGTGGAATAGGTTTTCCAAACTTTTTAGCATCTACTAGATGAGTAAGATTAGTATCACTATATAAAATTAAAGGTAATTCTCTTTTTCCATCTTTGGTTATTTCAACATAATAATATCTATAATAATCTTTATTATTAATCGTGTTGTTTCCAATCTGAGCAACAATATATTTTGAACCATCTGCTCTTGTACCATAATAAGTTGTAGAAGTATATTCATTAGTTCTAGCCATACCAGACTTTAAAAATACTTGCTCAACAATTTTAGGATCTATTTGTGATAATACTTGCTCATAATTTTGAGTTTTCTCCATAGGAGATGGGTAATGTGACTGACTAAAGTTTTTTACATCTTGCGCAAGCCAATCGAAAGTCTTAGAATAACCTGATCTAAATTTTGTATTATCCCATGTTAAATCAATTGGATATTTCTTTCCATCGATGACAACAATATTCCACGCATGTCCACCAGTCCTATTTGCTGAAATATATCCTTCAGCATACTCACATTCAATATTATTTCGATCCATAAATTCTTTAAAAATAATAGCATAACCTGCACATACTGTTTGCTTAGTTAATAACCCTCTTAAACTTCTAATTTCACTAGAATATTTTTGTTTAAACTTAGAATCATACATAATATCTCTTTTTAATCTATCATATACATAAATTAATACTTGAATATCGGACCAATTTTTATCAATACCAGCTTCGATTCTTTCCATCATCTCTAGTATCTTAATAGTTTCATTTCTAGTATAAATGACAGCATTTTCATAATCATTACCACTAAATATACCATTTTTACATCTATCGTCACTATATCCACCTGCAATCCTAACTGCTGTATTTGGACTTAATTGTCTTATCATTGATGAAGTAATACCTTTGGTATTTTGGACTTCAACTAATATTTTAGAATTTGGATGTTGATTGCATATTTCATTTACAAAATTAATATCAAAAGGTTCATTTAATTTAAATGTGATTTTATACTGATAATTATATTTCATTGTTATCGCCACCAAACTCAGCTATATTTTCATTTAACACTGAAATACCCTTTTTCATTAAATTATTAAATATGTCTTTATTATCGTTATATTGATTAATATCAATGCTTATTACTTTTAATTGATAAAGATTATCTAGAAAACTATAATCTTTCATATTGGTATTATCTATGGAAAGTTCCTTTATACCAATGATATTCAAAGCAATATCATCAATAATAGTTGAATATGATATTTGTAAATATTTTAAGTTAGTTAAGGAATTTATTTTATCAATTTCTATCATTCCATTAATAATAGATAAATTTTCTAAACTTCTTAAAATAGTAATAAAAGAATAATTCACTATATCACAATTTATTAAAGATAATGATGTAAGTTTAAG
>CAMXBB010000222.1 GCA_947179265.1 uncultured Bacillota bacterium | reverse complement strand
TTGCTGCTGATATCGTAAATAGTGGAACACTAGATGCTTATTTATCTAGTATTGAGCTTTTGGGATTAGATGAAGATAAGCAAAAATTCTTAGGTGTTGATTTGAGTTATATGGATGGTGGTATGATTAGTGTAGATGATTTATTACCATCTGGAGCTAGAGAGAGAATAAGAGTAAAAGTAGAATTCTTATATGATATAAATAATGAAGATTTACCAGCAGAAGGAACAGAAGTTGAACTTAGTTTAAATCTAACATATACTCAAGATAGCGGAAAAAGAGATGATCGACTTTATTCAAAAGTTGTAGCAATGAGCGAAGGATTAGATAATGTACCAAGTAGATATGTTGATCACTCGTCAGGAATTGATTTTTTATCAATACCATCAGATTATAATGGATATGGTGTATACTTAAGAGCAGGAACAGAAAATGATACATATCCGATATATTATTATCGTGGTTTGGCAGAACCAGATGCAAATGGAATAGAAGATTATTTAGATAATAATGTCTTATTTGGCGGATATTGTTGGAAAATAGTTAGAACAACAGAACAAGGTGGAACTAAGTTACTTTACAATGGAGTTCCAAGAAAAGTATATGAAAATGAAAAACTAGATGAGGATGAATATAAAATAATTACGCAATCTTTTATTAATAAGAATCCTAAAATGGAGAAAGCACCAGATTATAATTTTGATGTTAATACCAAATGGTGGAGAAGTAATATGCATTGGGATGATACAGTAGCATTGATAAGATTTAGTGTATCCTCTGCCGGAGAGTATGTATTAGATTATCTAATAGCCAGTGAAGAAAATTATGATAAAGCTTATGTTTATGTAAATGGTAAAAAAATATTAGATGGTATTAGTGGACTAGATTATTCACAAGTATATCTTGGATATTTGACTAATTCTGATGTTATAGAGATACGATATGATAAAGATAGTTATGACTATGGATATGCGGATGGTTTTGAATTTAGCCTTGGAAAAGTAACCAGTAAACCTATGATGAGTTGTAATAACTATTTTCAAAGTTCTCAGTTAAGTACAAAATCAACATTTAATACATCTGATACTGCATTAGCAGATGTAGGATATATGTATGGTGAGAGATATGAACCAATAACATGGGAAGATGAGCCTTTTATTTATGGAAGAGATGTAACATATAACGATGGAGTATATGCTTTAACTGATGTCACTTCAGAATCAACATTAGCTGATAATGCAGGCACAAGACATTATACTTGTAAGTTAACAACAAATGCAACATGTAGTACTGTTTACTATGTACATGGATTAGGAGATTTACCATCACCTAAATCAAATTTAGTTACACCAGCAGTTGGATCAGCTTATCAAGTATTTGCAATAGCATTAACTAATGGTGAAACTATTGAAACAGTATACGAAAAATCATTTAGAAACGATAATGACTCAGAAGTAAAAAAGGTAGTGGATGCTTGGTTTGAAGAAAATCTTTTACATGAAGAAGAAAAGTTGGAAGATGCAGTATGGTGTAATGATCGAAGTATTGCATTTGGTGGATATTTAAAAAATGATGATGTTTGGTCAACAACATATTTTGGAATAAATAGATTTTATCTACCAGAACCAGAATCTATGGGAATATCAACATATGGTAGTTCTATATATGACAATATGAATCTTCAACTTAAAGATACTATTACTTGTCCAAATAAGAATGATAGGTTTACAAAGAGTGATACTACAATAGGGAATGGAAAGCTAGACTATTCAGTTGGATTGTTAACTTTTGAAGAAACGGTTACAACTGGATTATTGTATTATGAATTGTATTATGAGTTGGGTAATTTAACAATGTCGCCATTAACTGCGTATCCTTCTTGGGATAATGGTATTGCTCTATTTGATGAAGAAGGCGAAGAAACTGGAGATGTTGAGTGGTTTCCTAATAAGTATGGTGTACGTCCTTCAGTAGTATTAAAGAATGAGATAAAGGTATTACGTGGAGATGGTACTGTAACTAATCCATATGTAATTACTAGTGGTCATATATTAATTCAGGAATTATTACCGAATATAAAAAGATAAAGATTGTATTAATTAAGATACAATCTTTTTTATATAAGAATAATATACATGTTATAATAAGTATAGAAGGTGATATTATGATAATTCGTAAAGCTAGTATGAATGATTTAGAAGGTTTATTTCCAATATTCTTAGAAGGGTATATATATCATTATGAAGTAAGAAAAGATGTCTTTGGTGAACCTAATGAACTTTTCTTAAGAGATATACTTATAGATGATCTTTGTGGTACTGATAAAGAAACGATTATCTTAATTGAAGATGAAACAATAATTGGTTACATTCAATATGCGATAAAGGAAAAGAATAGAGATAAAATATTATGGATAGATGAATTTGTTGTAACTAAAGATAAAAGAAATATGGGATATGGCAAAAAGTTAATGGATTATATCGAAGATATTGCTAAGAGTATTAAAGCTAAAAGAATAGAGCTTAATTGTTGGTGTTTTAATACGGATGCATTAGAAATGTATAAAAAGAGAGGTTTTAGTAATCAAAGAGTAGTATTAGAGAAAGATATTATAGTATAATAGATTAAAAGAAAGGATTAATTATTATGAGAGAATTAAAGATTAATGGTATTTATAGACATTTTAAAGGAGATTATTATTTAGT
>CAMXBB010000221.1 GCA_947179265.1 uncultured Bacillota bacterium | reverse complement strand
ATATTCAACAGGTACTTATGAATATTATAAAAATATGATCGACTTTGAAATTGGTTGGTTACAATTTCTATTATCATTTGGAAGGATAAAAAACAATACATCATTTGATTTAGAATCTAGGTTCGAACTAATTAAGATGGAATTGATTGAAGGAATTGAAACCTTCATAGATCATAATCCAACAAATAAAGCTCAAGATACTTTAATGTTGATGAGAAGTTATATCGAAGATATTTTAAAAAGAGAAAAAATCAAGGATGCTATTCCTTATATTAACAGAGGTATGAGTGAAAGAGATAAGAATGATTTAATTCTTTTATTATATGTACGAAGATTTGTTAAATCAATTCGTAATGATTTAATGGAGATTCAATCAACATTAACTATTAATAGTGATAGAGATATCAGAGCAGTTAATAGTTTAATCACCGAGCTGATAAAACTATATCCAGAAATCTATTTAGAAAGTAAAGATTTTGGTGATTCTTTTATGGATTTCTTTGTTGGAGAATTAGGATTGAGTTTTAGTAAAGATGGTTCTGGTCAAGCTTATATCTATATGGTTCTTTCTTTACTAGATAGAATTGATGCTTACTTGCGTTATATGTTACCTAGTGAATATACCGATAGTGTAAGTCAAGTATCAAATTGGATATCAGAATTTGATAGTCAAACTTATTTAGATGCTGAAGCTGATTATGATATAACGACAATTATTAATGCTTGTGATGGTTTAAGAAATAACATAGCTTTATTCAAAAAAGCATTAACTGATATTTCAAGAACCAATGGTCAAATACAAAAGAAGGAACTAAAGGAATCTTAATTGTATTAAGAAAATTAATGTGTTAAAATAAGAAAAATAAAAAAAGAAGGAGGAAGTTTATGAGTTTAATTATATCTACTGAAAAGTATTTATGTGAATTGATTAATAATCTTGGATATCAAGTAGATTCAGTTAAGTTAGAAAAATCTAAATTGCCTGAATTTGGTCAATATCAGATAAATGTTGCAATGATGCTTGCTAAGAAGTATGGTGAAAATCCAAGATCAGTAGCAGAGAAAATTGTTGCAGCATTAGATGATAGATTTACTAATGTTAATATACAAGGTCCAGGATTTATCAATGTTACATTAAATAATAGTGTTTTATTAGACTATCTAAATGCTGGAATTGCTAATTTTGATATCTTTGTTGATAAACCAGAAAAAGCACGTACAGTCGTATTAGATTATGGTGGAGCAAATATTGCTAAGGAATTACATGTTGGACATCTACGTTGTAATATAGGTGAAGCTATACGTAGACTTCTAAATGTATTTGGAGATAAAACGATTAGTGATGTACACTGGGGTGACTGGGGTACACCAATCGGTCTTGTAATTCGTGAGATTAAGGAGATGTACCCAGATCTTGTGTATTTTGATCCAGATTATAAAGGAGAATATCCGAGCGATTCACCAGTTACTAATGAAGAATTAGGAGTAATATATCCTCGTGCTAGCAAGCGTAAAAAAGAGGACGAAAAATATGCTGAAGAAGCAAAGGCTTTTACTGATCAATTTCAAAGAGGAGTACCAGGTATCAAAGCTTTATGGCGTCATATTGTTGATACTAGTAAGCCAGACTGTGAAGCTGTATATGATTTCCTAAATTGTAAGTTTGATCTATCTTATGGAGAAAGTGATGCAGACCCTTATGCTGAAGATACAATCAAGTTTTTGAGCGATAAAGGCTTAACAGAGATGAGTGATGGCATTTTAATAATGCATGTTGGTGAAGAAACCGATAATAAAGAGATGCCACCATTATTACTAAAAAAGAGTAACGGGTCAATTTTATATGATACAACTGATTTAGCTACTATCAAACAAAGAATGGAAGATTTTAACCCAGATGCTATATGGTATTTTGTTGATGAACGTCAAAGTCTTCACTTTGAACAAACATTCCGTGGATGTTATAAATCTGGTTTAACTCCAGAAACCACAGATTTAAAATTCTATGGTTTTGGAACAATCAATGGACCAGATGGCAAGCCATTTAAAACTCGTGATGGTGGAGTAATGAGTCTTAAAGGTTTAATAAAGTTAGTATATGATCATATTGAACCTAAGATTAAAGATAGCATTACAGGAGAAGAACGTGTAGAGATAGCAAAGAAACTAACTGTTGCAACCTTGAAATATTCTGACCTTTTACCTTATCGAAAAACTGATTATATTTTTGATGTAGATAAGTTTACTTCATTTGAAGGTAAGACAGGAGTATATGCTGTTTATACTGCGACTCGTTTAAAATCTCTATTATCTAAGATTGATCATGCATCAGATAAGATGCTAAGTGTACCAAATCAAGATGTATTGGATATTTTAATAAAACTAACTGAATTACCTAAGTGTTTAACAAGTGCTTACAATGAAGTAACTACTAACTATATATGTGAATTTATATATGATCTTTGTAGTCTTTATAATAAATTCTATGCTAATAATAATATTGGTAATGAAGAAGATGAAGATACAAAGAGTACTTATATAGCTTTATCTAAGTTAGTATATAATACTTTGAGTAATTTACTTAATATTTTAGGTATTGAAGAAGTAGATAAAATGTAAGGAACAAATATTGTTCCTTTTTTATTCTTTTAATACCAATTTAGTATTGAAAGAGCATTCATTTTGTAATATTATAAACAACTAAGTAATGGGAGTGATAATATGTCAAAAAATGTATGTAG
>CAMXBB010000220.1 GCA_947179265.1 uncultured Bacillota bacterium | reverse complement strand
CTATTAATGTTAATAAAAAATATTTGTTACATCCGAATAGATTTATACGAAATTTAAAAAAAATGTTTTTATTCTTTGTTTTCTTGATTACTGATTTTAGATTATTTATAGAATCACGTAATCTTTTGAATAAACTAAAATTTAGTTCTTTTTTTAAAAAATTAAAAATGTTAGTTTATCTAGACAATACTATTTATTTGGCTAAACATGTTAAATTTAGTAAGAAAAAAGATCAAATGGACTACTATTTTGAAGAAGGTTTAATACAAGTATTATGGGGGATTTGCTATAATTCAGAATATAATAGAGACTTTATAAAAAAATATTTAAATATTTATGGGGATTTATTCGCTGATACTATTTTATATTTAAATACTGATATAGAAGTTATCAAGAAAAGACTATTAGAGAGAAATGTTTCTGGTGGATCAGAATTAGAGCATGATTTTAAAAATGATTCAAGTACGATTAATTGTGCTGTAAAAATTAAAGAAGATATTATAAAGGAATGTTTAATCGTTGGATTAAATATTGTCGCACTAGACAAGGAGATGTAGAATGAAGTTATTATTTGTACAAGGTGGTTCAAGAATCAAAAAAGATACTGAAAATAATTATTATACAGATGGTAATTTAAACAATAAAGTTTGGGATAGATATAAAAATTATTGTGATGAGCTTTTAATTGCACTTAGAACAGAAGATAAAGTCTATAATGTTCAAGAAGCTGTCGAAAAATTTAACGGAATAGATTTAACAAAATCTAAAATTTATGAAATTCCTGATTTGATGCGACCTAAAAGTAGATTCTTTAGTTTAAAATGGCGAAAAAAAGCAAAGATGATAATCGAACAAGCTGTAAAAGATTGTGATAAAGCTATTATAAGATCAGCTCATAACTTTTATACCTTAACTGCTATTAAATATTGTAGAAAGCATAATAAACCATATTTGATTGAAGTTGCTGGATATGCTTTTGGAGGTTATTGGGGACATGGAACTCTATTTGGAAAGCTTGCTGCTATTCCTTATGAAATATTAGCTAGAAGAGCAATGCGTCAAGCCAAGTATTGTGTTTATGTTACAAATTATTCTTTGCAAAAAGATTATAAGTGTTATGGTAAAACGCTTGGGTGTTCTGATGTAGAATTAAATGAATTGAAGGAAGCTGATTTGCAATATAAATTAGATTGTCTTGATAAAAAGCAAAATAAAAAGTTAGTTATGGGAACAATTGGGCCAGTAAATCTCAAATTGAAGGGACAACATGATGTTATTGAGGCTTTATATAAATTAAAAAAGCAAGGAATTGATAATTTTGAGTATCAGTTAGTTGGTTTGGGAGACCCTTCATATTTGTATAACTTAATTCGAAAATATGGTTTAGAGAGTAATGTTAAGATTATAGGTCCAAAACCACATAGTGAGATTTTTACTTGGCTAAAAGACATTGACATCTATATTCAACCTAGTTATCAAGAAGGTTTATGTAGAGCAGTAGTTGAAGCTATGAGTATGGCTTGTCCAATTATAGTTTCAAATGCTGGTGGAAATCCTGAACTTGCTAGTCCTAAATATGTATTTAAAAAAGGTAATCAACAACAATTAATTGAAATTTTAAAAAAAATAACAATTGATGATTTAAAAGAAGAAGCTAAAAGAAATTTTTCTGAAGCTCATAATTATAGAAAAGAAAGGCTTGATAAAATCAGAGATGATTTCTATACTGATTTTATAGGTAATAAGTAACATGTTGGTAGGAATATTCAATAAGATAAATACCATCATAAATATAATTAAATTGAAGATTTGTTATGGTAAAAAGATATCTATTGGAAAGAATATAAGTATTAGAGGAAAGTTATATGTAACAATATCAAATGGTGGATTTTTAAGGATCGGTGATAATTGCTTTTTTAATAATAATTGTTCTATCAATGTAAAAGAAAGTATCATAATTGGCAATGATTGCCTTTTTGGGGAATCTGTAAAAATGTATGACCATGATCATGTTTATAACTTAAAGGATACTTTAATTAGAAAATCAGGATATAAAGTAAAAGGTATAGAAATTGGTAATAATTGCTGGATTTGTTCAGATGTAATTATATTGAGAAGTTCAGTAATAGGTAATAATTGTGTCATAGGTGCAAAAGAAATTATAAAGACATCAATTGAAGATAATTGTATTTTAACGAATAAAAAAATCAAAGAAATAAAATTCGAAAAATAGTATAAAAGGGAGTGAAAGCGTGGAACAAAAGATTCCTAAAGTCATAAATTATTGTTGGTTTGGAAAAGGTCCTAAAAGTAAGCTTATTATTAAATGTATTGAGAGTTGGAAGAAGTACTGTCCAGAGTATGAGATTATTGAATGGAATGAGGAAAATTTTGATTTGAATATTAACTCTTATGTTAAAGAAGCATATGAAAAAGGGAAATGGGCCTTTGTTACAGACTATGCAAGGCTATGGATTATTTATAATCACGGAGGAATATATTTAGATACAGATGTTGAACTTATAAAAAATATGGATAGTTTGTTAATGTATGACTCTTTTTTTGCTATAGAAACTAGTGAGTACGTAGCGACAGGATTAGGTTTTGGAGCGAAAAAAAATAATCAAATAGTAAAAAAGATGATGGATGATTACAATGATGCTCATTTCATTAAAGAAGATGGTACTTTAGATCTATTACCATGTCCAGTAAGAAACACACAATCAATAGATGAAATATTTAAAAG
>CAMXBB010000219.1 GCA_947179265.1 uncultured Bacillota bacterium | reverse complement strand
GTAAATAATACTATTTCTAATATGAATGATTTAGATATGCTTACTGATGTAGTAACCAATTATCTACCTTTTGATGCTAAGAAGAAAGTTCAATATATGAATGAATTTGATTATATTGTTAGAGCTAATAACTTAATCAAAGATATTAATTTGGAATTAGAAGTAATAAGTATTGAAACTAAGATTGACGAAGAGATTAGAGAATCTTTTGAAAAGGAACAAAGAGATTTAATTCTAAAACAAAAGGTTGCTAAATTAAATGAAGAATTAGGTGTTAATGCTGATAAACAAACTGAAGTTGCTCTTTATCGTAGCAGTATTGAAAGATTAGGAATCAATTCTAAGATTAAGAGTAAGTTATTAGATGAAGTAAAGAAGTATGCTTATACATCAGAATACAGTCCAGATTCATCTGTTTTAAGGAACTATTTGGACACAGTTATTAATTTACCATGGAATACATATTCTAAAGATGAACCAGATATTAAGAAGATTAAGGATACTCTTGATAAGAATCATTATGGCTTGGAAAGTGTTAAATTACGAATCTTAGAATATATTGCAATTAAGAAGAAAGCTAATAATGTTAATGCCCCAATTCTTTGCTTAGTAGGTCCTCCTGGTGTTGGTAAGACGACATTAGGTATCTCTATAAGTGCTGCATTAAATAAGGAGTTTTATAAGATTAGTGTAGGTGGATTAAATGATTCTAGTGAATTAACAGGTCATAAAAGAACCTATTTAGGTTCTTCTCCAGGTAAAATAATCCAAGGAATAAAGAAGTGTGGTACGTCCAATCCAGTTATATTAATCGACGAAGTTGATAAAATAGTAACTGATTTTAAAGGGGATCCATCTGCTGTTTTATTAGATATTCTTGATCCAAACCAAAATAAAACTTTTATTGATAATTATGTAGAAGAACCATTTGATCTTTCTAAAGTCTTATTTGTTCTTACAGCTAATGATGTTTTTAATATACCAGCTGCACTTAAAGATCGTCTTGAGATTATTGAGATTAACTCTTATACCGAATTTGAAAAGCTAGATATTGCTAAGAGATATATTATTCCAAGTATTCAAGAAGAATATGGAATATCTAGCTATAAGATTGCTGATAAAGATATCTTGAAGATTATTAATGATTATACTAAAGAATCAGGAGTAAGAGAATTACGTCGTATACTAGAGAAAATCTTGAGAAATATAACGATAAATGAGCTTAAGAGTAAAACGATTAAGTGGAATATTATTGAGAATATCCTTGGGCCACAAAAATATCATAATATGATAAATAAGACCAATTATCCTGGTTCAGTATGTGCTCTTGGGGTTTCTCCTTATGGTGGGGTTCTGATTCACTTTGAATCGATATTATTACCTGGAGAATCTGGTGTAAAGATTACTGGTAATGTCGAAGGAAGTGTAACAGAAAGTGCTAATATAGCTTTTAAGTATTGCTTAAGTAAAGCTAAAGACTTCCGATTAGACATCAAAAAGTTAGAAGCTAATTCCATTCATATTAATGCTCTAAATTATGGAGTTAAGAAGGATGGAACGAGCGGAGGTATTGCACTTACTACTGCTATCATATCTTTAGTATTAGATGAATCTGTTGAAGCATATACATGTTTTACAGGGGAAATAACTCTTCATGGAGATGTCTTAAAAGTTGGTGGAGTTAAAGAAAAAATCATCGGTGCATTTAACTCTGGATATAATCGTGTATTTATTCCTGAAGATAACTCCATAGATTTGGTTGATGTACCTAATGAAATAAAGGATAAGATTCAAATAATACCAGTAAAGAATTATCAAGAGATATATGATATCTTATTTAAAAAACATAAATAGTAATTTATGTTTTTTTTCTGCATAAATTTAGATAGAAAGGTGTGTTTTATGAAAGATATAATTAAGTATAGTGAAACTTGTGTATTTCCCAACAATATTGCTGAAGTAACTAGTATAAGTCTAGAATGTAACTATGAATGTGACGAAGAAAGAATTACTGGTAATTTTCTAATAGAAGGTACATATAGAGCATTTGAATTATCAATAAATCAAGATAATTTCTCATATAAATTACCATTTGAGTATCCATTTAATCAAAAAGTAGATGAAGAAAGTGCGCTTGTTAATATCAATGACTTTACTTATGATATTGATAATAAAGAATTAAAATTGGATATCGAATATGAAGTAACTGCCGATATTATTGAAGAACCAGAAGAAGAATTTGTAGATGAAAGTGAATTTGAGAGATTTATTATGGAAAATGATGTTGATGTCATAGATTTATCCGAAAATTCTTTAGAAGAAGAAAATGTAAGTGAAGAAGAAACCCCAATTATTGAAGATGATATAATTCAAGAGATTATCTATAATGATGAAGATGTTATAGAATCACAACCAGAAGAAGAAGTTCGAGATATTAATATTGAAGAAAATATTGTAACTGAGGTAAGCGGGGAATCAGAAGATGCAATATCGAATACCATTATCAATAATATTCGAACTAAGGAAGATGAATATATTACATATCATATATATGTATGTACTGATTCTGATACCTTAGAAAGTATTTCTAATAAGTATAAAATATCAGTTGATATTTTAAAAAATTATAATGATATCGATACCATCAGTGCAGGTGTAAAATTAATTATTCCTGGATCAAATGAATAGAATTGAGAGAAAAGGTAATGTTAGAATCATTGATAATGAATATGTTCTAAAACCTGAAAAAAATCTATTTGATTTAGAATACTACCTTAAATCTCGTAATTATGATAGT
>CAMXBB010000218.1 GCA_947179265.1 uncultured Bacillota bacterium | reverse complement strand
GTTATTAAATTAGATTTTGATATAATTAATAATATAATATTTGTTATTGCATATGTTATAGTAGGTTTTGATATTGTAACAAAAGCCTTAAGAAATATCTTTAGAGGTAAAATATTTGATGAGAATTTCTTAATGACATTTGCTACTATTGGAGCATTCTGTATTGGAGAATTCCCAGAAGCTGTTGCTGTTATGCTTTTCTACCAAGTTGGTGAATTATTTCAAAGCTATGCTGTTGATAAGTCAAGAAAGTCTGTAGCAAGTCTTATGGATATAAGACCTGATTATGCTAATGTCATTCGTGGTAAAAGCTTAGAAAAGGTTGATCCTGATGAGGTAAATATTGGAGATATTATCTTAGTTAAACCAGGAGAAAAAATACCTTTAGATGGTGTAGTAGTTGAAGGTAGTTCGATGCTTAATACTTTGGCATTAACTGGAGAATCTGTTCCTAGAAGGATAGAGGTTAATGATGAAGTATTAAGTGGATGTATTAATATGAATAGTGTTTTAAAGATTAAAGTTGAAAAAGAGTTTGGTGAATCAACTGTAAGTAAGATTTTAGATTTAGTTGAAAATGCTAGCAGTAGGAAAGCTAAATCAGAAAACTTTATCAGTAAGTTTGCTAAAGTCTATACACCAGTTGTAGTAATCATAGCAGTGTTATTAGCTATTATTCCACCTCTTGTAATCGAAGGAGCAAACTTTAGCGATTGGATATATCGTGCATTATCATTTTTGGTAGTATCATGTCCATGTGCATTAGTAATCTCTATTCCTTTATCATTCTTTGCTAGTATTGGTGCAAACTCTAAAATAGGGGTCTTAATTAAGGGAAGTAATTATTTAGAAGCTTTATCTAATACGGAAATAATCGTATGTGATAAAACAGGAACATTAACTGAAGGTGTTTTTAAGGTTCAAAAGATAACTGCTACTGCAGAGTATTCATCTGATGAATTATTAAAATATGCTGCTATGGCTGAAACGTTTTCTAATCATCCAATTTCTTTATCCTTAAAAGAAGCATATGGTAAAGATATTAATGAAAAGTTAGTTACTAAAACCAAAGAGATATCTGGTAAGGGTATAAAAGCTACAATTAATAAAAAAGATATCTTAGTTGGAAATGAAAAATTAATGAATGAATTTAATATCGAATATGAAAAAAATGATGAGAACGGAACAATTATATATATTGCTATAGATGGTGAATTTGCGGGTTCAATATTGATAGCAGATAAGATAAAAGATGATTCGTATAAAGCAGTAGAAATATTTAAAAAGAATCATGTAAAAGTGGTAATGTTAACTGGTGATAAAGACACCATAAGTTCATCAGTTGCCAAAAAATTAAAATTAGATGATTATCATGCTGAGTTATTGCCTCAAGATAAAGTATCTGAAGTTGAGAAACTATTGAAAGAAAAAAGTAATGATGGCAAATTAGTATTTATTGGTGATGGTATCAATGATGCACCAGTATTAGCATTAGCAGATATTGGAGTTGCTATGGGAGGCTTAGGTAGTGATGCCGCAATAGAAGCTGCTGATATTGTTATTATGACTGATGAACCATCTAAACTGGCAAATTCTATCAAGATATCTAGAAAGACTATGAGAATAGTTAGGGAAAATATAATATTTGCTATTATAGTTAAGATTGCTGTATTAGCTCTAAGTGCTCTAGGATGTGCTACAATGTGGGCAGCAGTATTTGCCGATGTCGGAGTTTCAGTATTAGCTATTCTTAATGCTTTAAGAATATTAAGAATTAAAAGGTAGTTCTAATAAAGAACTATTTTTTATTTATAAGTATATGTTATACCTACATTTATTTATTTCGTAGCTATAAAAAATAAGTATATCCAAATCGATTGCTTTTATTAGTTGTAAATGGTAACATATTGATTACTGATAAAAATAGGAAAGAGGACAGATTAGATGGAAGATAAGAAACAAGAAGAAAATAAAAAGCGCAGTCCATTAGCAGTTTTTAGAAATGCTATTAAAGAAAAATATAGGTTAGTTGCCGGAACCTTGGCATCAATAGCAGCAATTGGAGTTATTGGTGGAACCGCTTATAAAATAGCTAAAGATAATGAAGTACCAGAAGTACCTAAAGATTCTATTGAAATATATGATCCAGACTTTAGTGAAAAAACACCAACAATTATTGAAGGCTTAGAAATTCAAGAATCATCTAAGGAAGATGATGAGTCTGTTATTATGCCTACACATGATGGAGAATTAGGTGCAGAAAATGAAACAATGGTAAAACCAATACAGGCAATAGGTGCAAGCATCTTTGATAGCGGAGCCTCTACAATTACGAATGCTACTATAAACAATGAACCGCCAGTTGATGATGTAAGCATTACTATGAACAATGAGCCACCAGTTGATGATGTAAGCATTACCCTAAACAATGAACCACCAGTTATAGATCAATTAATTGATATTGATAAAACATTTAGAGAACCCATTATATCTTATAGTACAACCGAACTAACAAATGAAGATGTAGTAGTAACAATAACAGCAGATGAAACTGTTAGAGAAATAGAAGGTTGGGATTTATCAGAAGATAAGAAGGTATTAACGAGAACTTATACTGATAATGTTGATGAAAAAGTAATCATAACTGATATGGCGGGAAATGAAAGAGAAGTATCAATAGTAATTAATAATATTGACAAAACATTTGTAGCTCCAAGAGTAAGTTATAAAACTTTGAAAAATGGTAATGTAAAGGTAAGAATATCTTCAAAAGAAGTATTACAACCATTAAAGGGTTGGAAATTATCAAAGGATAAGAAGAGCTTAATTAAGATTTATACTAC
>CAMXBB010000217.1 GCA_947179265.1 uncultured Bacillota bacterium | reverse complement strand
GTGTATATATTATCTTTTTGATACAATATTAAATTGTTGATATATTTTATATTAGAGATAATTAACATTATTAAGAAGGAAAGAGATTATGGAAGAAAAAACACCTAAAGATAAAGACGAACTTAATGAAAGAGAAGAAGAATTAAAACAAGAGTTTAAAGACTTAAGTAAGGAACAACGAGAATTATTAGCATATAGGAAAATTGCTGAATCTGAAAAATTACGAGGTTTATCACAAAGTGGAGAGAATCAGAAGGAAAATTTAAAAGAATTTCAAAGTTTGGTTAAAGCAGCTGATATTGGCTTTTTAAAACCATTAATTGTATCAGCTATGAGCGATTATAAATCGCAATTTCAAGATATTTATAAGGAATCATTGGTTCATTACAACCATATCTTAGAAAATTATGGGAAATTAGCAAAAGAACTTAAACTTGATTCATCATTAGATTTATCGCATTTATTTACTTATATGTTATGGAATGGGTATTTTTCGGTAACTAAAGAGCATTCTTATCAATTGCAAAATCGCCTATTATTACCAGGAATGTTTTCTTTTGATGTTATTAAAGGAAGAGGAGTTTGTTTAGCTTATGCAGAACTTTTAAATAATTATTTATCAGTTTGCAATAAAAATTCTTCAGTTTTATGCTGTCAAATTCCTACAGGAAAAGATGCTATTAGTTTTGATTATCGTCCAGAAATAAAAAGAAATGAAGATAGTAATATGAGTAGCAAATTTTTTAGTTCATTAATGTCACTTTTCTTAGGTGGATTAAGTGATAAATTTGGAAATCATGCAATAACGTTAGTCGAGGAGGATGGAGAGCTTTATGCTTATGATCCAACAAACCTTTTTGCATTAAATATTGAAGATTCTTCAACTGCTTCCATAATTAATGGTAAAGGAAATTTTAAATTAAACCCTTTGGCAACCTTTATAACAGATCCTGATACTGATCCTAACCACATATATGAAAAATTACTATTAGGTAACAATGAACCAGCATTAACTAGAAAAGAGTTTATATTTAGCTTTGAAAATCTTATAGAACTAGCAAATGGAAATATAAGTTTATTAGACGATGCTTATGCTAATATTTATAGTGATTTAGTATTTATTGATAAACAAACCGATGAAATCGGTGGATATATAAAGGCACTAAGAAAAATTAGAAATGATAGCAAAAAGAATTCCTAATTTATTAGTAAAAAGTAAGACAACTATGTGATGTAGTTGTTTTTATTTGTACGACTAATATTTATTGTGTTACAATATGCATATATATTACTTTTATTGGAGATGATCAATTTGAAAAAAGAAGAAAATGAGAGTATGTTTAAATCAAGTTTCTTTATTAAGCTCTTTGGTATTCCATCTGCTATCTGGCTTATGATATGTTTACTTGCAATGGTACCCGAAGAAAATGAAGTTGACCCTTTGACATGGGGAGATTTTGTATTAGGTAATATATTTATTATATCCTGCTGGTTTGCAATATCTTCCATCATATATTTTATTGTTACTGAATTTAAAAAGCGTAAAGCAATCAATGAAAGTCAATATACTACTAAATTTGATGAAATAGGTACTATTAAGTCTGAAGAAATGAAGAAAGAAGCAAAGAAGACGAGTAAAGAAAATTATTTATATGCTTGTGATAGTGAAATTGATGATTATGAATATAAGAAAATGACCAAGTATTTTTCCAAGATGACTTTATCTAATGTACTTTTTAAATTAGGAAGAAAGAATACTAAAATAAATTATGAATTCTATGATGATTATTTTATTACCAAAGGTGAAAATGAAGCATATAATATTAATTATTCTGATATTGACCGAAGTATTGAGACTGACACAAATTTTTATTTAAGATTGGGTGAAAAGAATAAAATAATAATTATTCAAAAGAATTCATGTGATTTGGAATTAGTATACTTTATAAGAGAAAAATTTGAAAATATGGAAAATCGTTTAGCTGATGGTTCTAGTTTTAAAGGCTTAAAAAAATATCATAATCCAAAGTTTGTAAAAAGAGGAATGATTATTCTATTCATATTAACTTTATTGAGTTTGTGGGGAGCAACATATTCTTTATACTTTATAAACAAATTAATTCCTCAACATGGATTCAATTTTGTAAAAAATACTTGGATTTTCTGGTGTTGGCTTCCGCTTCCAGTATTATCAATTATTCTAGGGTTCAAATATAAACATGCTGGATATAAATGTACTAAGAATATCGTTGGTGGATTTATAATGGGATTTTTGTTATTGATTTATGGCTCATTTTCTTTATTTCCAACATTTGAAAGAGAATATAGTGAAATAGATTCCTATAGAGATATAATTGATGCTGATCTTCCAAGTAATGGTGAACTTGAAATTCAAGAGTGGGGAACTTATTTTGATGAAGATAAAACTGAATACATAATAATAAATGCATATTATGATAAAGAAGATGTTACCAGTTTGGTAAATAGTATTGAAAATAATAATAATTGGATTTTAAGTAAAGAGATTAAATCAGAATTAAAAATATTAATTCCTTCAGAACTTAGAACAGCTTATGATGCTTATTATTCTATTTATAATAAAACTACTAATCAATATAATACTATACCGGAGACTGAAGGTAATTATGAAATATATGCAATGAAGTATGATAAATCAAAAAAACAATTAGAAATTCATAGGTTTTATTATTCTTATAAATAAAAAATGGTGATTGAGTTATAAACTTAGAATCACCTTTTTTTGTGTGTTAAGTTCTTTTAACTATACGTAAAAACAATATCTAATTTATGAAATTATGTTATACTTATTGTAGAGAGTATGGTGTACCA
>CAMXBB010000216.1 GCA_947179265.1 uncultured Bacillota bacterium | reverse complement strand
TATAATTTTTTTTTTTTTTTTTTTTTTTTTATTTTAATATAATTTTTAAATATTTTATTTAAAAAAAAAAAAATTTTTTTTTTTAATTTTTATTTTTTTTTTTTTTTTTTAGCAAGCCCTAACTGTTTTGTCAATAGAATTTTTGACATGCTATGTAAATATTTTTACAAACAAAAAAGAGATTATCTATACTAATCTCTCCTAGTATTATTCTAAATCAAATTTACAATATTCTTTAAGTTTACAGGTTACACATTTGGGGTTCTTTGCTGTACATATATATCTACCATAAAGAAGTAATTGATGATGGAGCTTTATATGACTTTCAATGTTATCGAAATATATATATAATTTATCCTCAACACCTCTTACATCGTCATTTTCACTTGCTAACCCTAGTCTCTTAGATAATCTTTCGATATGAGTATCAACCGCCAAATAAGGCTCATTAAATAAGGTAGATAAGATAACATTAGTTGTTTTTCTTCCTACTCCCGGAAGACTTTCCAAAAACTCACGATTATTGGGAACAACTCCATTATATTTATCCACTAGTTCTTCAGCGATTACCTTAATATATTTTGACTTCTTATTCATATTACCGCAAGGCCTTATAATTTCACATATATCATTAACATCAGCATCTTTAAGAGAAAATATATCATACTTCGAAAACAATACTGGTGTAACCTTATTTACACACTTATCAGTGCATTGAGCTGATAACATTACCGCAATAAGCAATTCATAATCCTTATGATATATTAATGGACATTCAGGATTAGGAAACTCTTCATTTAAAACCTCTAATACTTTATTCTTCATCTAACCAGTTAGTATCCACTAAATCAATTAATAGTGAATCCTCATTCTCCTTTTTATTATTACGAATTAAATCATTTCTTGATGAGATTCCTTTTGCCTTCCATGTTATCAATATCTTATTAATGTATCTCAAACTCTTAGTATTATTGTAAACTGCTTCTTTTAAGGCTTCTTCAATCATTTCTTCACTAAATCCTTGATTTAACCAATCATCAATTATTTGATATTCAATGCTAGAAAGATGTCCAAGCTCATTTTCAATCTTAGTAAATAAATCAGTCTTTTGGGTTTCTTTATGAGTATTGGTTATATCAGTTGTAACTTGCCTTAAAATAGTATCATAACTAATAACCTCTGTACGAACTCCATTCGATCCTTTTACAACATTAATACTAATTAGATTAAGTGCCGTAAGTTTAGTAAAAGCTTCCATTATTTCTTCATCAGATATATGAATAGCTTCTCGTATATTTTCAATATTTAATGTCGGAATATCTTGATTCATAAAATACATTATTAATAAAGTCTCATTTAAAGATAATTTCAATTCTGTTGCAACTCTTATAAGATAGTTTTTCATAATAAAGTCTTTTTCTTTAAGAGTCTTGTATACAACATCATTCATAACATCACCTCCAGTTGTCGATAATATACTTTCTTAATTCGTCATATTCATTCTTTATATTATTATTTAAGATATTTATTTCTAAATCAAAAATAATGCTCTTTATCTTCTCACTTGGTTCAATATGCAATATTTCTATTATATCATTACCATCTATGCAAATATCCTTTTGCGAATAAATTGGTAAGTTTTTATATAATGTACTTATATCACCAGTAGATACCCCAAGTATTTCACCAGCAATAACACAAACATATAGTCCATATTCATATAAAACAACATTATCAATTATACCATAATTTAATACCTTTTTAATCTTTTCAATTTTTTCAAGCTCAGAATTCGAAAAATGATATTTGCTACTAGCTTCTATTTGAGCCCATATTCCTAGAGCATTATTAGAAAACAATATGTTTTCTGGTATCTTTATATCTAATACATCTTCAATATTAAGCTTTTTTATTAATTCAATTCCAGTCATCTTGTTTTGACTTTTGAATATACGATCTAATTCTTCCTTTTTCCTCGTAAAACTTAGTGTTCGTATAAGTTGTTTATTTTGTCTAATATAATTAAAAAGATTAGCTTCGATTTCAAAACCTAAAAGTGAAGCAAAACGGATAGCTCTTAACATTCTTAATGGATCTTCAATCATCTTATCATTTATGCTTCCATTAACTCTTATAATCTTGTTCTCTAAGTCTTTTCTTCCACCAACAATATCGTATATTTCACCATTAGAATCCATATATAATGAGTTAATAGTGAAATCTCTTCTTGCTGTATCTTCTTTTACATCATCAATATATTTATAGTCCACTGGCCTTCTATTCTCGTATTTAATCTCTTTTCTAAAAGTTGTTATATCATAATTATAAAGAGAATCCTTTAATCTAAAAGATCCATAATTATCATCATTACTATTATTTAAATCAAATATATCCTTTATATCTTTCGGTTTAGCATTCGTTGCAATATCGACATCATATGAACAAATACCTAATAAAAAGTCCCTAACAAAACCACCAATTATATACGCTTCAAAACCATTCTCTTCAAATTTTGTTAAGACATTTCTAATCTTATTATTCATAACTTCACCAACTTAATTATATCATAAGCAAGATATGAAAATAAAGGAACATAAAGCCCCTTTACTTACTATCACACTATATTCGTTATAATCAAATGTAAAATACCACTCTATTCGTTAAATAACAATTTAATATCAAATAAAATATAACTGAAAACTAGGATTAAAGTGTTAATTACAAGTATAATTTGAATCTTATAAAATAATGTACACATGATAAAGATAAATAATATAAGAAATAAAACCAAATTACTACTCTTACGAATATATATCAACATAAATGATAATAAAACAATTAATAAAACATAAAT
>CAMXBB010000215.1 GCA_947179265.1 uncultured Bacillota bacterium | reverse complement strand
TGGAATAAACATCAAAAATGATATAAATATAAATATATTTTTTTTCATATTCGACCACCTATATATATTTTTAACATTTCTAAAACCCAATTCATGTTCCAAAATAGAATCATCAAGCTGATTACTAAAAAGGGGCCAAAGGGTAATATATTATTCTTTTTTCTAATTGAGGAAATAATTGCATATGGTAAAGCTAAAAAGGAAGCTAAGAAAATATATATCGTTCCAACTGAGGTCCCTAATACATACCCAGCCAAGAATGATAATTTTACATCTCCCCATCCTAAACTCTCCTGTTTAAAAGCCCTATCTCCCAACTTCTTAATCATAAACATTAAGGCAAATATAGCAATTCCTCCAGCTAATTTCGTTAATATTAAGTGTAATCCGCCTTCGAAGAAGTAAAGAATAGTTAATAGAATTCCTCCGATAACAATTACTTCATCTAAAATAATCATATATTTGCAATCAGTTATAAAAGTTATTATTACAACAGAAGATAGTAATATCGAAATTAAAGTCATAATACTAAATCCATATACATGATATGAAAAAGCAAATAATATTCCCGTAGCTAATTCAGCCATGGGATATTGAATTGATATCCCCTTTTTACATTTCTTACATTTCCCCCCTAATCCAATGTAAGAAAAAACTGGTATTAATTCATACCAGGATAATCTATGATTACAGTTAACACAATGTGATCCTGGAAATACAATTGATTCATTATTGGATAATCTAAGAGCTACTACATTATAAAATGAACCAAAGAATAATCCAGCTATAAATAAATATATTAGAATCACATCCATGTTGTTAACCTCCATTATATTAGTTCATAATCTCTGTATATAATCCGAACATTGGAACAATAACAGCTATCATGATTCCTCCTACTACAACAGCAAGGAAGATGATCAAAATTGGTTCAATTAAACTTTTCATCGAATCAATCATCGTCTTATGTTGCTCGGCATAGTATTCAGCAACTTTTCCCATCATCTCAGCAAGTTCACCAGTAGATTCACCTGTAACCATCATATAATATGCTACATCAGGTATTGCCCAATGATCTTTAAATGCTGAAGATATTTTTTCTCCTCTACCGATATAATTAACGGTATTTATCATTATTTCACGATATATTTCATTAGTTGTAACCTTACCTAAGATATCCATAGATTCGGTTATAAAAACGTTATTCTTTAGCAAACTTGAGAATGTCTTAGTAAATATCATCATCTCTTTATAGATTATCATAAGTCCAAAAATTGGCATCTTCATCATCAGTATCTGCATCTGATATTTAAAAGCTTTAATATTTTTATATAAAATAACTATAATTGCGATAATTACTACCAAAACTACTATTATATATAACAGGTTCGCTTGTAAGAAATCGCTCGCCGCTATAATAAATACAGTAATAGGATTTAATTTTGCTCCT
Source organism: uncultured Bacillota bacterium (assembly GCA_947179265.1). Taxonomy (GTDB): domain Bacteria; phylum Bacillota_I; class Bacilli_A; order RF39; family UBA660; genus CAG-582. The sequence goes on along the minus strand of CAMXBB010000215.1, from coordinate 1,431 downwards.
GCTGTTTTATAGATATCAACGAATTGTGGAATCAGATATACTAAGATAAAAATTACGATACCTATTGCAAAAATCATAATCATTATGGGATAAGTAAGAGCACTTTTCATTTCTTTTCTCGTTGTCTCTGTTTCCTTATAATAATCAGCCATGTCATCTAGGGTTCCCTCTAAGTCACCAGTTGCTTCTGCTGAACGAATCATATTAATTAATAATTGAGGGAAAGCATCACCTTGTTTTTCAAGTGATGTTGAGAAATTTTCTCCAAGTGTTAGATTATAAACTACGGCATCAAATGTTCTCTTTAAATTATCATTTTTTCCCATTTGCTTACTTAAGATACGCATTGAATCCGTTAGAGGGATTCCTGCTTTGATATATGTTGATAATTGTTGTAACCAGAATACAATGTCTTTGTTCTTAATTCTTCTTGATTGAAATGGATTACTTCCTCCATACATTTTTTGAATCATTGGAGATGTTTCAATCTTAAATACTTTATAACCTTCATTCTCTAGGAATGTATATACTTCAATTTTTGAAAAAGCTGTAAAGGTATTTGTAACTTGTTTTCCCTCAGGATTTAAAGCTGTGTACCTATACACAACTGGTTCTTCATTTCTTATCTCTTCACCAGCATCAATTGAATTTATTAAGGCTTCTCGCTCTTGTAATAATTTCTGACTTATTTTAACTTCTTTTTTTACAGGAGCATTAGTAATAGGACCTGCTACTTGATTTACTAAGCTTGATGGAGAATTAGCAGCTTGAGCACTTGTTGCTCCAGTATTCATATTCGCCCCTGGCATCATTAACCCAGTAGCTGCAGTTGTAGCTGTTGCATCAAAAGCACTACCAGCAACTGAGGCTCCTACATAATTTCCAGCAGTAGACATATCTGCCCCTCTAAATTCTGTAGTCTCTCTACTTACTTTATTAACACTGTTATAAAGAGAAGTACTAGAAGAATTCCATAACCATATAAAAGGTGTAGCAATAAAGTGTAATATATAATAAACACCTAAGCATACATAAACTGGGAAAAATAAAATAAAATTATCTTGCTTATGTGTTCCATTTTTTGTAGCTAACCCCATATCGTATCGACACCTTCTTTCTAGTATCTCACTATGATATCATTATAGCATAAAAGATTTTGTTTGTTAAACATTTTATCATCTAATTCATATAATTTAATAGGTGATTATATGAACTTTAATTTAGCATCTTTTTTAAATGGAAGCTTGCGAATTTTAAACATTGCTAATAAAACATTACCTTTAATAAAAGAGGCGTCTCCAGCTATAAATAATATAAAAAATAGATATAAATCTATAAAAAAAACCAATTCTAATAAACAAGTAAAAGAATTAGTTTATGAAGACAAAAATAAAAAAATGGAAGATACTACAAATAATAATCTTCCAACAT
>CAMXBB010000214.1 GCA_947179265.1 uncultured Bacillota bacterium | reverse complement strand
CATTAAAGGCAAATGGATAGGGTTATTTAAAAAATTAGATAATGGGAATACATTATTAGACTTTACTGAAGAAATAGAAACAGATAATATTATGATGAAGTTACTCGCCAAACATTATTTAAAATCTCAACAAAAAAGATATATGAAAGATTTAGAAAAAGAACTGAATAAGTAGTGCTAAGTTACCAATTAAAGAACAATTCATATCAATGATTTGTTCTTTAATACTTACTAAAAAGTGCGTACTTACTAAAAGTGTTATACAATAGTATAATATTATTAGGAGTTGATAAGTATGGCTAGAGTTTATACAAGTTGTCCCGTAGAATATACAGCATCTATTATTTCAAATAAATGGAAAGTTTTAATTTTAAGAGATTTACTTGATGGAACAAAAAGGTATAATGAACTTAATAGGTCTGTAGTTGGAATCTCTGCTAAAGTCTTAACACAAAATTTGAAAGACTTAGAGCAAGATGGAATTATATCAAGAAAAGTGTATCCAATTATACCACCAAAAGTAGAATATTCTTTAACTGATAAAGGAAAAGAACTAAAATGTATTTTAGATATGATGAAAGAATTTGGAATGAAATATAAGGATAAATAGCCATGAAAGAAGAACTATTATTAAAAATAATAAAATATTTAAAAAATGAAAGTAATTATCAATTTGAAATACCAAAGTCTTATGAAGAATTAAAGAATGTTTATAAGGCACTAGTAAATTTAAGAATACCTGAGTCTATATCAGAAAAAATTTTAGATATCGAAGATCAATATTTAAAATTAGAATTAAAAGATAAAAAAATAACTAATGTTAACGATTTAAAAGAAATAGAAAAAAATATCATTTTATGGCAAGGAGATATTACAACTTTAAAGTGTGATGCAATTGTTAATGCTGGTAATAGTGAAGGATTGGGATGTTTTAATCCACGTCATATCTGTATAGATAATATGATTCATACTAATGCAGGTATGAGATTAAGATTAGAATGTAATGACATTTTAAAGGGAAATACTATTAAGAATGGTGATTTTATTGTATGTAATGCTTATAATTTGCCTTCTAAGAAAGTAATAACAACCGTTGGTCCACAAGTAGTTCAAGAAGTAACAGATCAAAATGAAAATGATTTAGCAAATTGTTATAAAAATGCTTTGGAATATGCAATTAAGAATAATTATAAATCTATTGCTTTTCCATCTATTTCAACTGGTTTATATGCATACCCAATAGAAAAAGCCAAAATTGTCGCCTATAATTCAGTTAAAGAGGTATTAAAAAAATACGGTACAGATATTAAAGTGATATTTAATGTCTTTAGTGAGAGTGATTATAATGAATATAAATGTTTATGGAAAGATTAAAGAACTCATTAATAATGCTGATGCAATTTTAATTGGAGCAGGAGCAGGGTTATCTTCTTCAGCAGGTATAGATTATTCTAAAGAGAGCTTTAAAAAGAATTTCCCAGAGTTAGTAAAGGCTTATGGTATGACTGATATGTACACTTCTTCTTTTTATAACTTTAATACAGAAGAAGAAAGATGGAGTTATTGGGCTAAGCACATAAACTATTCTTTTATATCTCCTCCACCACTAAAGGCATATCAAGAGTTATTTAAAATCGTTCACGATAAAGATTATTTTGTTATTACAACTAATGTTGATGGACAATTTGAAAAATGTGGTTTTGATCATAATAAAGTATTTGAAGTTCAAGGAAGTTATGGGAAAATGCAATGTTCAGTTGGATGTCATAATAAATTATATGATAATACAGATTTGGTAAAGAAAATGCTAAAATCAAAAGATTATTTAAGAGTAGATAGTAATTTAGTACCAATATGTCCTATATGTGGGGAAAAGATGGAAATAAATATAAGAAAAGATGTCTTTTTTGTAGAAGATGATAATTGGAATAGACTAAATGATAACTATGAGAGATTTATTAATGATAATATAAATAAAAAATTAGTTTTAATTGAATTGGGAGTTGGTTTTAATACTCCTGGCATTATTAGATTTCCATTTGAACAACTAGCATTTACCCATGATAATATCACCTTAATAAGAATAAATGATAAGTATTTTGATACGGCTTATGAGATAAAAAATCAAGCATACTTTATTAAAGAGGATTGTTCTAAAGCAATAAATAGAATTTTAAACTAACCGATAAATTATAATTTGTAGATAAGATTGGAGATGTAAATTATGAGAGATGCAGAAAAAACTATTGGAAATATGATAGATAAACAAAGTATTTGCTATATAAGTTCTATTGATGAAGATGGATTCCCAAATACAAAAGCAATGTTGAAACCACGAAAAAGGGATGGAATAAAAGAAATCTATTTAACAACCAATACCTCATCATTAAAAGTAAAATCTTTTAAAAATAATTCAAAGGCTTGTTTGTATTTTTGTGATAAAAGATTTTTTAGAGGAATTATGTTAAAAGGCAATGTTGAAATATTAGAAGATCAAAAAATAAAAGATATGATATGGCAGGATGGAGATGAAATGTATTATTCAAAAGGTAAAACAGATCCAGATTATTGTGTTATAAAATTTACTTCTATATCAGCAAGATATTATAGTAATTTTAAATCGGTTGATGTTGAAATATGATATAAATTACAATTTATCGAGGAGAATTAATTATGAGTGATGAAGTAAAAAAGGCTATTGATAGATTAAAGGAAGTAAAAGAAATTTTAGAAAAGTTTTCAACTAGAGATGAAGCAATAGAGTATCTTGTGAAAGAAACAAATTTATCAGAAGAATGTTCTAATGCTTATGACATATTAATAAAAATTGATTTTTCTAAAAATATAGAGTAATTCAAATTACAATTTATATAACTCTACTAATAGTAGGTGTAAAAC
>CAMXBB010000213.1 GCA_947179265.1 uncultured Bacillota bacterium | reverse complement strand
ATTAATTACTAATAGATAAAAAAAGCATCTTTATTCATTAGAATAAAGATGTAAAACCATACGGTAAGCATTACACATAAGGAATAATGCTTCTCCTTAATCATTATATCAAACATAATTATTTGTTTCAATATACCTATTTGTAAAAAAAAGAAGCATTTCTGCTTCTTAAATATCATCTCTTTCTCTCAAGAATGGAGGAATATCATATTCTTCATCTATAACACTCATTGGTTTTCTTGTAGCAATTTGTTCTTGAGGATACTCATTCGCATAATTATTTGCTACTGGAGCATCATCTTCAAATCCTGTTGCAATAACAGTTACGATTACTTCATCATTTAAATCCTCGTTGATTACAGCACCGAATATAATATTAATGTCTGTATTAGCACTAGCTCTTACTACCTCAGCAGCATCTTCGGCTTCAAATAATGTAAGTGAAGTACCACCTGTAACATTGATAATTGCATCAGTTGCTCCAACTATTGCTGTTTCAAGTAATGGATTTGATACAGCTTGTTTAGCAGCTTCAATAGCTCTATTCTCACCTAATCCTAATCCAATACCGATTAGAGCATTACCACGTTTAGCCATAACAGTTTTAACATCGGCAAAATCTAGGTTTACTAAACCAGATACAGCGATAAGATCGGATATAGATTGAACACCTCTATGTAAAACATTATCTACTTCTTTAAATGCATCAACCATTGGAGTTGATTTATCAATTATATCTCTTAACTTATCATTTGGAATGACAATCAAAGTATCAACATGTTTCTTTAAATCATCAAGTCCAATGATAGCTTGTTCCATTCTTCTCTTTCCTTCGAATCTGAATGGTTTTGTAACGATACCAACCGTTAAGGCTCCGATATCTTGAGCAATTTCTGCAATAACTGGTGATGCTCCAGTTCCTGTTCCACCACCCATACCGCAAGTTACGAATACCATATCAGCTCCGTCTAATGCAGCACGTATTTCGTCTTTACTCTCCAAAGCAGCTTCTCTACCAATTTCTGGATTTGCTCCTGCTCCTAAACCATTTGTAATTGATTGTCCGATTTGTAATTTAACATCTGCAGGTGAAGCATTAAGTACTTGTAAATCGGTATTAGCGATAATAAATTCTACACCTTTAACACCAGATTCTATCATGCGATTGACAGCATTACATCCACCGCCACCTACACCAATGACCTTAATTTTCGCAATTTGATCCATTTCAGGCCCATTCATATTCCAATCCTCCTTAATTGTCAAAGAATATTCCAAATACCTTACCTAATATTGAATCATTAGATGATGGTTTTATATCAGAATTAGCACACAACAAGTCTAATTCATCTTGATTGAATACCGAATATTCCTTATCTCTTAAACTTAACTTATAATCAAAGTATTTTATCATACCTACGCAAACAGCATATTTATTGTCTCTTGCCCCAACAATATTGATTTTACCCATTCGAGCAATTCTACCAAATACGCTTTCAATTTCTAAAGGAAAGTCTCTAAGTTCAGTCAATCCTCCTGTTATAATTATATAACTAATTTCTTTCTTTGTTAAGTAGTTAATTTCATTTTTCGCCATATTTAGCATTTCATGAAGCCTACTCATGACAAATTCTGTAAGTTCATACTGATTTATTAATACTTTTTCTCCTAAAGTATTAATAATTACCTCTTTTTCCTTTTGACTAGCGTACTTTTTATTAGCTAAAGCAAAATTTTCTTTAATCTTTTTGCTTTGTTCCTCTGTAAGTTTATATATGAAACTAATATCACTATCAACCTTTGATCCCCCTAAACCGATTACCATATTGTTAATAACAATGCCTTTATTAACAATAGCAAGCTTAATCGTCTCAGCTCCACAATCGATTACAACGCCAGTTGAAGTATCTGTTGTTTCATCATGATGAGCATAGTAAGATCCAATACTATCAATAGTTATATCAACCACTTCTACCCCACATTTTTCTAAAACTCTAGCAGTTGTGTAGATATCTGTTTTAGGAAGGGATACAACAACTGACTTTACACATAAAGATCTTCCTTTTAGATTTTTAGGTACTCTCGTCTTATTATCATCAACTTTAAACATAATAGGTACAACCGTTACCAATTCATATTCCTTAGGAATATTTCCCTTAACACTTTGTTGTAAAACTCTTATTACGTCTTGACCTGTTATTTCATGATCATCGCCTGTAATACTTACACTAGCTTCACCTATTTTAAATTCAGCTGCATCTTCATTTATGGATATTATAGCTTTACTAACCTTTACTCCAAGCAATTCTTCGGACTTTTTTAATAACTTTCTGATAGCATATTCTGTTTCTGATGGTTCAACTATAATGCCTTTTTTTACTCCACGAGAGTCTTCATCTACTGCACATAAGATATTTAGCTCATCATTGATAATTTCACCAACAACCATTTTTATTTTACTACTACCAATATCAATACTAGCGATTATTTCTCTCATCAGCTACTCACCACCATACTATATACGTTCATTATACTATAAAATTAAGCAAAAAAAAAGACACTATACATGTAGCAACACCATAAATATGAGTAAGATTAAGGTAATTGTGGTATACTTATGATGGTGATATTATGAAAGAAACACTAGCAATACTTGTTAACAAAGCAATAACCTTAACCTGCAAATTGCTAAGACCAATACTAAAAAGGGATGGATCAGTAACTCCAGGTTACTACGCATCTAAAATAGATAAAAACATATTAGATAAACTAAAATATCCACGCTTTATCGTTGGTATAACAGGATCTTCTGGTAAAGGTTCGACGACGTCTCTTGTCGCTCATATTCTAGAAGGAAATGGTTATAAAGTAATATGGAATAAAAATGGTTCTAATGTTTATAAC
>CAMXBB010000212.1 GCA_947179265.1 uncultured Bacillota bacterium | reverse complement strand
GAATTAATATATTACCATATTTTAAGAATACTAACTCAAGTAGAAATACCCCTACTCCTAATAAAACATGATTAGTAGTATTTAGTATTATATTTAAGATATTATTATCAAAGCTAATGAATACATAAACATATCCTGTTAGTAATATTATTACTATTGAACTCAGCAAAAATATCATATCTAAACTATGATATTTTTTACTATGTAAAAAGACATTGCCAGTAATTATTATTAAAATTAGTGTTATAGCATAGATCATATATGAATACTTTTTTAAATCCGTATTATGCATAAAATATATTTGATTATAATAGATACTTTCTTCTTTATCCTCTAGATATCTTTTACTTATATAATCATTGACGTCCTTTTTTACTTGATCAGTGTCAAAGTCGACATTTAATTCATTTTCCTTATATGCATCCTTAATAGATACTACTATATCACTATAGATATCCCTTTTATCAAAGATTAACTTTATATAATCATCATTAAGAATAGTTAATGATATTACTGAAGATATAATACTTAGACTGAAAAGTATCGTTAATAATATATTAATCAATATTTTCTTCATATTTTACCTTCTTAATTATTAGATAATGATATAGATATATTGCTATTATTCCCGCTGAACTATCAAGTAAGACATCTCTAATATTACCATCTCTACCATCAACTAAAACTTGATGTAATTCATCACTCATAGCATAAAGTACTACTGTCATTATCGCTAATAATAATGACCAACTTTTTATATCCAATACAAACATCAAATTCATCAAAAGTATTCCTAAAATAAAGTATTCTATAAAATGAGCCATCTTTCTTACTATAAAAGAAATCTTTTTACTAACTGTTTCATACTTTGGTGTCTCAGATTCAATATCTGTAAATGTTTCAATTATTTTTTCGGTAATATCATTCGACATAGAACTTGAGGTAGCACCATTACTATTCGACATCAAAAATATGATAAGCATCCATATGATAACCAATACAATAGATGCTATATTTTTTATCATAAAGATTTAATCCTACTTTCGATATAGTCATCTGAAACTCGTAAGAATTCCTTAATACCTTTCATCTCAAAGACAAACTTTTGATCAGCTGGAGTATTGAAATCATACTGACATATTAGATTATCAACTTCTGATTTTTCAGTTATAAATTTCTCCCAACAATTAATCTTACCAAATTTAGCATCTAACACACGATACCAACCAATATTAATATCAATTACTCCATCTAATTCTTTGGTATTTAAGAATCTTTCTTTAACAATATCAATATCCTTAGATTCTAAGAAGATATTTGAAACATATCCCATTCTTGTAAATTCAGAACCATTCTCTTCAAAAGCATCAACAATATCAAAGACAATAGTTGCTAAAGATGAAAAATACTTATCATGAGTAACTATTGAAATAGTAAAATTGTCAACTGATATAACCATATCATGATCTTCACCAAAGTATAAAATAGGTAATCCTATTTGCGCCTTTTCTCCCATAAATTTAGGTTCTCCTAGATTAGGATATCTACTCCTTATCTCTTTAGCTACAGCACCAAAATCACACTTAGAATCTTTCTTAAAAAATATAACAATTTCCTTCGTATCTTTCTTATTCTTCAAAAAACTCATTTCATTCACCAATTAAATTATATCAAAAAGAAAATAAAAATCCATAGATTTTTATTTTCCATAATAATTCGTAAGTAAAATATTTTTATTCTTTTTGATATTATAATTAGTCTTAGTTAGAATAGCTTCATCACTCAATAAGCAATTTTTATCTTTAATATATGAACCATCCGAAAACCAAATAAAATTATCATGATTCGAACTAAAGACATCTGTTCCCATATAATATTTAGGATTATATGCGATACCAAACATATTTAAGATTGTTGGTAAAATATCAGCAGTATCTAATATAGTATCAATACTTTTACTTTCTAACTCTTTACTCCAAATAATAAATGGAGTATTTTGTAGTTCATGTTGATCATTTAAGACTTGCTTTTTAATAGCTACATAATCAGAATCTGAATATCCATATACATAGTGATCACTTGCTAAAACTATTACTGTATTATCTAATAGATTATTATCTTCTAGCTTATCAAGTAAAATACCTATAGCTTTATCGGTATCATATGCTAAAGTTCGATAAATCATTTCCTCTTCAGTATATTCTTTTTCACTAAAAGGATGTTCCACATTAACATATACCTTATTAGAACTACTATATTCTAAATGAGCAGAATATGTTGTAATAAATGATAAAAATGGTTTATCACTAGTCATTAAACTAAAAATATTATCATCACTAAATAGATTTGAATCAACAAAATAATTAATATCTTTATCCAAAATAGCAGCTGTTTGCATATCGGATGCTGAATAATGATGATTATAACCTAATCTTTTATGAAATTCTCCTCGATTATAGAATGTTGATGTATTAGCATGAAAACTATTAACACTATATCCATTACTTTTAAACATATTAGCTAAGCTATAAGGATAATCTACATCATCGATATCATATATCGTATCAAAATCACTTATTGAATATAATCCTGTATTTAAAGCAAACTCAGTATTGATTGTTTGTCCACCATTAAAGAATGGTGAATAACGATTATTAAAATCTAATCCTTGTTTTTTTAAACGATATAAATTTGGCATTGTTTCTTTATCAATAATCCACGAATCGATACTTTCCATCATGATATAGATAACATTCTTACCTTTAAATATTCCACTATAATCATTTTTACCATTTTTAAATCCATAGATATTATTGTATTGATCTATCTCACTTTTTAATAGAGTCTTATCTAAAGTAATTATATTATAAAAGTATTTATAGATACTTCTTATGTTATATTCAAATAAAC
>CAMXBB010000211.1 GCA_947179265.1 uncultured Bacillota bacterium | reverse complement strand
TTATATAAGTATCTGCTAAGTTAAATAAAGCTGTTACAATAAAACTAATTTTCAAAGGCATGATTGTATATTCATATTCATCATTTTTATAAACAAAACTATTGATTAATGATGTAGCAATTAGAATAATCGCTAAGATAAAATAATCAAATACATTGCCAGATAGACTAAAAAGTTCAAAATAAGCAAGATTGATAAAAATCTTTAAAGCTATTGAAATTTGCTTATCTTTAATAACATTTAGGTAATTTAATAATATTTCAAACAAAGATAGTAAGGAAGCTGCTATCATTAAATATACTCCAATATTAAATCCATTAGAAAGAGATGAAACAATAACTCTAATATTAAGTGCATAAAGAATAATAGATACAACATTTATTGGTACTCTTTTATCCTTATACATTACCATAAATAGATTTATGGCATTAACAATAGTAATCAACCATGCAAATACTAATTGATTTTCTTCCAATGTTAAACCATTAGTAATTATAAAAGTAATAATGACATATACAAGAGAGGTTATTCTACCAAAATTATTTATATTATCATTTATTTTAACACAATTTAAGAATAAAAGAATTACTACAATAACCGATAGATTAGCTAACATATTAGATGAGAAATGACTCATAAATGTATAAAGAGCTAGCAATAATGCTGAATACTTAATATGAACTGATACATAATCCTTATAACGTAATGATACTACATGCGCAAATAATGCTATCAAGATAAATATAAATGTTCCATAAAGTCTATATCCATCACCATATAAACTGAAATAACTTCCAAATAATTCTTGAGATCCGATATATATGAATGTGGATATAAATGATAAGAATCCCAATGAAAATGAGAATTTTCCTAATCCCTTTAGCTTAAAATTCTCCTCAACACTTATTGATACTGCCAAAAGACCAACACTTATTAAAGTATTTACAATTATCTTTAAAGCAGAATTTCCAATATCTGATAGAAAGAAACTGATTCCTGCCATATAGATTAAGATAGCTCCTATACCTAAAAGCCATTTAACCCTATTTTCATTCTTATTCATACGACTCACCTATTATAAGTATATCATAAATCATTATTATAATATATAAAAAGACACATCTAATATGTGCCTATTTATCCTTTTTGTCTCTCTTACCTTTTTTCTTATCTTCTTTTTCTTCATCTACTTTATCGTCTTTATTTTCCTTTTTCTTTTCGACAAAAGGTAATTCTTTAACATCATCTAAGGTATGCATTACTTTAACATTTTCAATAATTTCCGCAATACTAGAGATTATGAGTAATGCTCCAACAATTCTTAAGAATAGAACTGCTGATGAAAAGGGATTAACTATCAGTAATATACCTATAGTTAGACTTATAAGTCCAAAACCTAGATTATATATCCAAGCTTGTGATAACCCTTTTAGATTAAAAGCAAATTGTAACTTAAATAATGATTTAACTACGATAGTTATTCCGATAACTGTTGTAATAAAATTAACTAACGAATCAATATTTAAGAATAAGAATATTCCAATAACAATAAATATTATTCCTAGAATCAATGATACACTTATCATCTTCTCCGCTTTACTTTGTCTTAAATAATCAATTACTAGAAATACCCCAATAGCAGTTGCTATAAGAGCAATTATTGAAGTAATAAAGTTAAGTGATCCTGTTGGCTCTATAAGCAATACAATTCCTAAAAACATAACAAATAAAGAACTCACTAGCATTTGTTTTTCACAACGCTTTGCATAGTCTAATATCATACAACCACTTCCTAAGACAATTATAAAAAAAACATAAAAAAAATGCAACAAAAGTCGCATTATAAATCTATTTCTTCACCTGCTCTTACAACAAGTTTATTAGGAGCAGCAAAGCTTTCAGCCATTTCTTCATCAAATAATTCCATTGGTTTCATATGAACAGGAATAACCTTTTTAGCATTGATTATCTTTGCGCAATCCTCTGCTTCATGAATATCCATGTTATATCTTCCATCGATTGGAAGTAATGCATAATCTATTTCATATCCTGGAAGCTTATTTTTCATATCATTAGTTGTAGAAGTATCTCCAGATGCATAGATAGTAAGTCCTGAAAATCGAAGAACGAAACCTACACATTGATATCTGCTATGATTTTTATTATAAGCTTCAACTGCTTCAATACCAACACCTTTAATACTGGTTGAATTATAGATATTACCTAATCTTAAAGTATCATTTCTAATTATTACGGTATCTTCCTTTTTCTTAACAATCTCTACCTTATTATGATCTGGATGTTCATGAGTTACGAGTATAATATCAGCTGGAACATCATATCCTTCTCCAATAAATGGATCAACATATATAACAATATTATCATCAGTTGTTATACGATAACTTCCATGTCCTTGAAATAATAACTTACTCATATAAACCTCCATAAAAAAATGCAGTAGGCACTGCAATAACATTATAACACAATTAGTTTACTTCGCCAATAGTATCTATCTCATTTATATAAACTAATCGATAATCGTTAAAGTCTACCCTTATACTTATAGTTGTATAAAATATCGAATCTTCATAGTTATCCACATCATTAATCTCAACAACTATGCCCTCTATTATATCACCATCTTTTAAATTTACAATAACTTGTTTATGTAAGAAATCCTCTAATTTCATAAATTACTCCTATCCAAATAATCATTGCTAAAATATTAAATATATAAAATTTTATCTTCTTAGTCTTATGATGAAATATTTTCATACCTAATATAGCTCCTAAAAATCCTCCCATAAATGAATATATAAACAACGTACGTTCTCTAATTCTTCTTTTATCCTTCTTAGCAAACCATTTATCTATTCCATATATAAAAAATGTTATAATATTAATCACTATACCAT
>CAMXBB010000210.1 GCA_947179265.1 uncultured Bacillota bacterium | reverse complement strand
AGGTTTTTTTGTGAATTTTAGTAAATTTGATATGAAGACTTTAAAAATTTTATTGCTTTAAATGGTAAATTAAAACTCATAAAGATTGTAAAATACTCTAATGAATTATTAATGGTAGTAATTGAAGAATTAATGAAAAACAATAAAAGTAATATAACAATCGAAATTACTGAAAAAAATAATGAACTCAATGTTATATTTAATTCTATTAACTATATAAAAAAGACATATCATAAATATTTTGAGCAAAATAAAATACGTTTTAAATTAACCTATTCAAAAGAATATAAGAAAAACAATTTCTTTAAACAAGTTAATTTTAAATTATTTACATCTATTTTAGTACTTGTTATTCTAATAAGCGCAATAACGATTGGTTTAGATACTTACATTCAATACAAAGATCAAAATACTATTGATGATGAGATTATCGAATTAGATGACCTATTTGAGCAATATGAGCTTGTAAAAAATATTGATGATTTTGAACCAGACATCACTATAATCGATGCTGATACGGAAGTTAATACTAAACCCAAGACTAAATCAGTATATTATACAAACTTTGCTGGAGTATTTAAAACCTTGCTTGAAAAGAATAAGGATACTGTTGGTTGGTTAGAAGTTAAGAATACTAAAATTAAATATCCAGTTGTTCAATCCGATGTAAATTCTTATTACTCTGGAAGAGATTTCAATAAGAATAAAAATAAAATGGGATGGATATTTATGGATTACCGAAATAATCCTGTTAATTTAAATAAGAACACTATTATTTATGGTCATAATATTAAATCTGGTATTATGTTTGGTACGATAAAATATATCTTCAATAGCAGTTGGTATAAGAATGAGAGCAATCAAATAATCACCTTTAATACCCCTACTAAGAATATGAAATGGAAGATTTTCTCTATCTATCAAGTAGAAGTTACAGCAGATTATCTTCAAAATGAATTCTCATCCGATGAGGAATATATGAAGTTTATTGATATGATTCGTAAAAGAAGCATTGCATCATTTGATGTTGAAGTAAATAAAGATAGTAAAATACTTACTCTTTCGACTTGTGGTAAAACAAGTGAAGTAAGACAAGTCGTACATGCTGTATTAATTGAATCTGAAGATGTTGATGAAGATTAAAAAAGAAACTATTAAAAATAGTTTCTTTTATTTTTTAGGTCCATTTGCTATTTTAACTTCTTCTTTATTTACATGATTAAGAATATCGTTTATTGATTCCTTAAGAGCCCATGAGAAGCTGTAATTCATCAACCTACGTCCAGCTTCCACATCACATACTCCAGTTTTGTAGTACCCATTTATAAATTGATACATTTCTTGTTCATCAGCATAACGAGTGGAAAAGAATGGTCCGATAAGATCTTGTGTTATATCTAGACCTGCTAGCGCAAAAAATGCTGGTATAACATTATTATATTCACCATTATATATTTGACGTTTTCCATATGCTGGTACTAATTCATAAGCGAAGTCTTCAATACATTTAAATAGAACTACTCGGAAATCTAGGTATCCTTTTAAACGATCTTTTAAAGCCTCTTTATCAGTATCTAAAATTGACCATTTATCAATAATTGCTAAATGATGGGGTTTGACCTCTAAAGTATCAATTCGTCTTTGATCATTGATATTCAGCATTGAAATACTCTTTAATTGTTCTTTTATTTGCAATACAATATCTGAAAGTTGAGTTCGTAATAGTGAAATATCACTCTCTTGTTTGTAATATGCCTCGTTATTACTACTGACTTGCTCACGAAGATTTTCTTTTCTCCTTGTTAACACGGATAATCTACTCACTAAACCATATAAATCAGATATCTCATCAGAAGTACTCTCTTGACTTATAGATCCTGACATTTCTTTTATTCTAGGTAGCATCTCATCCAAATCTTGAGCTATACTCTCAAGTTCTGGATATATCTTTGTATTACCTGAAGTACTCTTCTTAGATAACATATCCACCTTTGTAATCTTATTACATAAAACAATATAACTATTTACTAAATACCCTAAAGTTATATATTCGCTTTCTAATTTAAGAGGGAATATAGTATTATAGATATTTACAAAATCAGAAATAAGATTATCACTTTCAAAATCTAACGTAGTTGTTTTTATTTGAGCCATATTATCACTCTCCTATTATAAGGATAACATACTTTAATATATTTTTTTTAATTTAATGCTTTATATTGTAAAGAATTAACAAAAAAACACTTATTTTATAGTGTTTTTTTATCTTCTTCCACCTTTATGAGGATCTCGCATCATTCCTCCACCACGTGAATCACCAATCATCATATTTATCTTATCAATCTTAATCGTTTGAATTGTTTTCTTGTCAATAGTTAAAGATATTTCTGAATCCATAGTTATTTTTGGAGAGGAAACTAAAATTGAATTATAATTCTTTGATGGGGTATAACTTATCAGTGTTTTACCAGCTTTATTCTTGATAACAAACTTATCATCATAGGTATTATCAAGATTGATAAGAACTCCAACTTGTTTGCTCTTTTCGGATACCCCTAAAGCCATTCCTTTATGACCTATAGCAATGATTTCTCCGCCATTCATAATAAATTCATTATCATAATCAATTGCAGCATTTGCGCTATCTTGAGGACCTTCTACAATTAAGTTTCCATCATTCATGGTAATACTTCCATTGACATCGATTCCGTCTCCTAAAGCTTTTACTGTTATCGTTCCACCATTTATTTCTAAGGTAGAATTTCCTTTACCCTTTCCACGCATCGGACCATCATGAAAAGTATCTTTACTATCCCCATCTGAACTAGCGGCATTGATTCCATCATCACTAGAATTTACATTTATCACTCCATTATTGATAATAATATCTCCAGCTTCAATTCCTTCATAACTCTC
>CAMXBB010000209.1 GCA_947179265.1 uncultured Bacillota bacterium | reverse complement strand
CAATATAATTATAATAATTTCATCATTATTATTTTTTTTAATGCTTGTTATGCTTTTATATACAATTATAAAGATATAGTTGCTATTAAAACATCTCTTGCTACTTTTGCATCAAAAAAATTCTAAAGCTATTTTAGTTATACCTTTCAAATTCATACATCCATTCTACCCACGAACGTATTGTAGATGCTCTTCTGTCAATAGTTGATTCTGACAGTTTTTTATTACTATTTCTAATTTGTAGCTTAATATCTTCCACGATTACTTTTCGAGTGGATAAAAATTTTCGATAGGGAACATAAAATATCTTATTTTTAAATAATTGTTCAAAAATATCTGCCTTGATTTTGCTTTCATCATCTTTAATTTTTAATGCTCGCTCAGAAAATTTTTTGTTATGAGTCAAATATTTAAAAAACATTAATGCTGAAAGATAATATGCCACTTGTCTAGGAGTAGTGACTCCTAATATCTCTGATGCTTTTTCTTTATCCATTAAAATTGATTCATCAGCCATTACTAATTTTATTATTTTATTCATATCGTTTGCTTGAGGAAAAGGGATACTATTAGGCAATCCCCAAAATATTACTTCTTTACCACTCTTACGCTCTGCTCCATTGCAATTTATACTTCTTAAAGTATTAAAACTACTCATATCATAAAAAATTTTATATTGAGGATCTTGTTCAAAAAGATCAATAATTTTTTTGGTTGCGTTATTGCTTATGATAACAATTGCTCCTCTATTTATAGCTTTATCACAAATTTCTTTTAACTTTTTAAAATCTTCAAACGTAAAACCTGCCATTTGATATTTAGTGAATCCATCATCATCCTCATAATCATAAGGAGGATCAATATAAATCACGTCTCCATCTTCTGCCTTTTCTATAGCATATTCATAAGAACCATTCATAATCATAATTTTATTGTTTGGATCAGAAAAATATTTATGCAATTCTTCTAAATTAGCCTTATCACAAATTGTTGGATTCCTATATCTTCCAATAGGGGTATTGAATTGTCCCTTACTATTTACACGATATAGTCCATTGTAACAAGTTTTATTTAAGAAAATCATCCGTGCAGCTCGTTCTACATTGGTGTGGTTCCTTGGCCATAAAGGATCTCTATCCCATGCTCTTACATCATAAAAATATCCATCTGGATCCTCTTTATAAGCTTGGGCATGCATTTCCAATTGCTGTATCAATTCTAGATACTGATTTGACTTAATAACCCGATATGCGTTAATTAAATCTTCATTTAAATCATTAATAATTGCTTGAGATGGACATTTGTCAAAAAAAACTGCACCTCCACCTAAAAAAGGTTCTATATATGTATAATTTTTTCGATTATCTATAGAATCCTCTATAAATTCATTTATTCGCTTTAAAATTTGGCGCTTGCCACCAGCCCATTTCACAAAGGGTCTCATTAAAATCATCTCCTTAATCTAGTTTGATTCTAATAATTCTTTAGCCTTACGATAAACTTTTTCTTCTATATAATCTTCTGATATTGCATCTAATAATTTTACACTTCCAATAATAGAAACGTATTTAGCTATTTCTGGATATATAGAATTGCTTTCTTTATTAAGTTCCTTAACTGCTTTCATTTGACCACGTAAGCATCCTCGTAATAAATGTTGCTGCGAAGAAAAAGATCTCCAAGTGAAATTTCTTATTCTTTCAGGATTTTCTATAATCCAACGGGTAAGTTCATACTTGTCTGTTTTAGACTCATCTACAGAAAGCATCACTCTAAAATAGCATCTTGAAAGTACACCAAAAAAATTTCCTCTTCTAACTCCTTGAATGTCCATCCAATGATCTTGTATTGTTGAAACACTCTTAATTTTCATCATGTTCTTTGTGATGGAATAAAATTTTTCTAAATATAACCACAGCCAAAATTTATTATCGCAAAGAATATATCTTGGAAGAATATTTAGGCTTTTATAAATCTTTATTGAATTAATGGTGTCAATTTTTTTATCTAACGAATTAGGATTGTCTAGTAAATTGAAATCTTCAATTTTAAGATTTTTTTCTACAAATACAGGCTTTGGAAACTCATTATAAATCCATTCATTACTAGAATTATTCTGAATCTTTTCTGTGATAAATTCTAAGTTTTTTTTCATAAATGCATAACTTTCTTCAGTCAACATTTTTATATTAATCATACTCATTGCTCATCACCAATCCCTTTTTCATTTATTATTTTCTTTAAATTCAATAAAGATAAGCCTAAAGGATTGCGAAGTAATAATTGAGATAATTTTAAGGGAGTAGTTTCGTTCATTATATCTTTTGTAAGTTCTTTACCTGTTAACATTTTATAACCTTTCATAATGGATCTAAACCAAGGATAAGTATTAATTATATCTTCAATATCTGAAATATCTTTTAAATCCAAGAAACATTTTGACAAACCTTCAGTTAATGTTGGTATTAATAATAGATTGAAAAATACTTCTTTAAAATCAGGTACACTTTTTATAAGATTATAATTCTTATATGCAGTATCTGCTAAAGATATAGTTATTCTATTTTGACTATAATCAACTTCATAAACAGGATCATCCATATCTCTGCTTGTGTCCCGAATAACACTAAACATAGATTTTACCATACTATCTTCAGCCATTTCATGTGAGACTTTTATGTTAAAACCATCATCTGAAGCAATAATCTGATATTCTTCTATTTCAAAAGAAATACCTTTATATTCTTCTTCTACATCATCTGGTTGATAAGTAAAAGATTGAATTGCATATGCAAATAAAGAAATATCAACTTTTTCAGAAAAATCTTTTTTATTTAAAACCAGCTCTGTAGATTCAAATGAAATGTCAAATGACTTTCTATAAATGGTATTAGAACATTCTACTATACAACTTACTTTCACTT
>CAMXBB010000208.1 GCA_947179265.1 uncultured Bacillota bacterium | reverse complement strand
AAATATCACTTTTAGAAAACTTACCTAAAACATAATCTTTTGTGTCAATTTCTTTATCATTAGATATTCCTATTTTCAATCTAGCAAATGAATCTGTTTTTAAATTATTTATGATATCTTTTATACCATTATGTCCACCAGCACTAGAATTAATTTTGATTCTAAATTTGCCTACTGGTAAATCCAAATCATCATGTATCACTAATATATCTTTAACATCTATTTTAAAATATTCGACATATTTTCTAACAACACCACCAGATAAATTCATATAGCTTTGAGGTTTTAAAAAAATATAACTCTCACCATTAACTTCTTTTTTATAATATAATCCATTAAATTTATTAGTCCATTTTACATTTTGCAAATAATTATCCAAAACAATAAACCCAACATTATGTCGAGTACTCTCATATTCACGCCCAGGATTTCCTAAACCAACAATTAATTTCATATAAAATCCTCCTAAAATATATTTTTGAAACTTCTATATTGATCTAAAAAGATTGGCTGTTCAAACTTAATATAATCTTCACCATTATAAATTGCTTCAATCAATATTAAACAACATTTTGAATTTTTATCATTATAAACAGACACAATTCTCTTTATACCAAAGTGATATTTCTTTAATGCATTGATAATATCAGCTAATCTTTCAGGACGATGCACCATATAAAAATACCCCTTATTTTTTATCGAACTTTGAGCAGCTTTTATAACTTCATCAAGATTTATTGTAATTTCATGACGAGCTTTTGCTTTAACATCTAAATCATTCAAAATCTCAGATGATGAAACTTTAAAGTATGGCGGATTACAAGTTACAATATCAAATTTATCTTTATTACTTTTTATGTAGTCGTTAACATCCATGTTAATAACTTTAACTTTTTCAACATTATTATATTCAATTGAGAGTGTAGCTAAATCAAAAATTTCCTTTTGCAATTCTACTCCAACAATATCGAGTGAATGATTAAATTTCTTATCTAAAATCAATGGAATAGGAGCATTTCCTGTACATAAATCTAAAATCTTTTTTTGATTCATTTTAATATCAACAAATTCTGCTAAAAGAATAGCATCTATAGAAAATTTAAAGAAGTCGGGATTTTGGTATATTTTATATCCATAATCATATAAATCGTTTAACTCGTTAGATTTCATAGTCTTTTTTTTCACCATTAATCATAACTGTATATTTTTTATTTAGTACATCTAAACTTACAACTTTTCCCTCTCCATCAGGAGTAGACATCATTGTTCCAACTTTAGGTAACTCCTCACGATGGCATGAATAAACTTCATCTTCGTAAGATAAACAGCAAAGTAATCTTCCACAACAACCATTAATCTTTGATGGATTAAGACTTAAATTTTGATTTTTAGCCATATTGATGCTTATCGTCTCCATACCTGATAAAAAAGAATAGCAGCATAGACTTCTACCACACATTCCAATACCGCCAACTTCTCGAGCTTTGTCTCTAATACCAATTTGATGCATTTCAATTCTAGTCTTATACTTAGCAGCTAAATCTTTTACTAATTTTCTAAAATCAATTCTCTCATCAGCAACAAAATTGAAAGTTAATTGTTTTCTATCCAATGTATAAGATGCCTCAACTAGCCTCATATCAATCTTTTCATCTTCCACCATTTTCTTAGCTATATTTAAAGCTTCTTTTGCGTCCCTTAAATTCTTCATATAAATATTGTAATCTTTCTTTGTTGAAACTCTTAAAACCTTTTTCATCTTTGTTTCATCAAGATTTTTTATATCTTGAACTTTAGGAACTACTACCTTCGCAAATTGTTCGCCCTTTTCTGTATCAACAACAACAGTAATATTTTTATTTAGTACTATATCTTCACTATAAGAAAAATAATATGCTTTACCAAAATCTTTAAATTTAACACTACATATATTCATATAATCACTCCCAAACTAGAAAAAACTTGTTAATAAATAAATCCTTTATAACATAAATTTTAAAATCATTTAAAATATTATCGATAATTGATATTCTTTTTACAATTAAGTTAATATCATCTGTTGCTATATTTCTAATTAGATTCATAACAACTTCATTACTATTATAATGTCCCATAGACAAATTTTCCAGTTTAAAAATATACGTTTGTTTTATAATTCTAAAAATTATATCTATATCTGTTCTATCTTTACTAGAAAAAGAATTAGATTCACTCATCAATAAATACCTGGGAGTTCCATTCAATTTATTTAATAACATCATTGCAAAATCAAAACATCTACCATATTCTTCTTCCGTTATTTCTAATAAATCCAAAATGTTTTCTGATCCGAATCGCATATTATAAATTTCACAACGACTCTTAATTGTAGGTAAAACTCCACTTAGTTTATCTGTTATGAAAAAGCCAATAATATTCTCTTCAGGTTCTTCAATAAACTTTAGTAGTTTGTTAGACGATATCGAATTCATCTTATCTGCACCCACAATAACATACGTAGAATATTGACTTATTAGTGGCTTGGTTAAAAATCTATCTGTTAAATCTATAACTTGTTTCTTTTTAATCTCTTTTCCATCCGGAAAAATACACATAAAATCGGGATTAGTACCTGCGTCGATTGTAGCACATATATTACAATCACAATTACTCTTTCCGGTAGAACAATTAACACTCTTAATGATATCAACAACTTGATTATAACATTTATCAACGTTATTTGTAACAATCAAAAAAGCATGAGAATTTCTGTTCTCATTAAAAGAAGTAATAATGTTTTTCTTCAATTCATCTATATTCATGCTCACCTACATATATTTTATTATAATAAGACAATAAACAGCCAATCCAGGAAGCCCCAAAATTATAGTCAACAAAATCGAAAATATATTTAGAGGAATCATAATGTTAAAATTCATAGTAAAAATGTTAATAGTATATAAG
>CAMXBB010000207.1 GCA_947179265.1 uncultured Bacillota bacterium | reverse complement strand
ACTCAGATCCCTTATCTCCTATTATAAATTAACATAACAAAAGATTTTTTTCAACATTTGAATTATATTGTTTCTTCATCTACGTCCAGTTTTTCATCTGTTTTTAATTCTTCGAACATCTTTTGCATTGTTTCATTACCACTAGTTAATTTCTTTATAGTTAAATCTTCCGCCTTATTATTTGCAAGTCGTAAATTATTCTCACTAGATAGTAATGCTTCCTTTGTTTTTTGAAGATGATCAATTGTCTTATCAATTTCCTCTATAGCTTTACTAAATTTTTCGCTAGCTAATCGATAATTTCTTCCAAAACCTTCTTTAAAAGCTTCCATCTTAGCTTCAAAATTTGAGATATCAATATTTTGATTTTTAACCTCTACTAATTCCTTCTTATACTTCATTGCATTCTTAGCAATGCCACTTATTAAAGTTATTAAAGGAATAAAGAACTGAGGTCTTATAACATACATCTTATCATATCTATGAGATACATCAACAATTCCATTATTATAATATTCATTATCTATCTCAAGAAGTGATACTAAAACCGCATACTCACAATTTTTTTCCTTACGATCTTTATCTAGCTCTTTAAAGAAATCTTCATTCTTATGTTTAGTAGCTGTTTCATCAGCTTCATTTTTCATTTCAAACATGATTGATACAATTTCTATTCCATCGTCATCAAAATCTCTAAAAATAAAGTCTCCCTTAGAACCTGTCTTTGCATCATTATCTTTTTCAAAATAAGCATTCTTAAATAGAGGTCTTAAAGTATTAAATTCATTACTACAATGCACTTCTAGGGATTCACCAATCATCTTAGTAGATTGCTTAGCTTTAAAATCTTTATAATATGCTATTTGTTCATCTTTATTCTTTATCTTCTCTTCATAACTTTCTTTTAAAGATTGTTCCTTAAGGAGATGTTCACTTTTTGTTAACTCTAACTTGTTTTTCAAAGAACTAATCTCATTTTCTTTTTCTTGTAATGCTTTATTTTTTAAAGACTCATTTCTTTCTTTATCTAATTCCAATCTATTTTTTAATTCAACGATTTCTAATTCCTTTTTATTTAAATCATCCTTGGATTTCTTTTCGGTTTCTAATATTGCTTCTTTAAGTTTAGAATCATTCGTCTTATTTACTAAATCTAATTTGTTTTGCACATCATTTAATTCTTTAGTCTTTTTATTAATCTCATCTCTAAATTTATTTTCTAAGTTAGCTTCTGCTAATTTAACAGCATTTTCTAAATCTTTTTTATGTTCCTCTTCTCTTACATGAAGTTGATGTTCAAATTCTTGATCTCTTATTTGTTTTACTATTGAATCATAATCACTTTCATCTATTTGAAATATTGTTTTACATTTTGGACATTTTATCTCGTTCATTATAGTTCCTCCTAATAATATTTTAGCATAATAAAAAAGAGCTTAGAATATTAAGCTCTTGATTTAGTATTTTTTATTTTATAAAATATTAATGAAATAGCAGCAGGTAATGTTACCATTACTGGATATAAATATCGTAAATGACCATTCACTGGTGAAATAATCGCAAATAACACTGTAATATAAAGAGGGAAAAAATATACAAACAAATCATAATATTTCTTATGTAATATATATATACTTATAAATATCAATATCCACATATAGAAATAGCAACTATACAATAATCCAATTATTTTTGTATGACATATTTTATCTGCTATGCCTTGTAAAATATTCCGTCCATTTTCAGTTGAACTATTAAAATAGACGTTAGTATATTTATTTGTACTTGTATTATAAAATCCTATATCCTCTCCTATAAAATTTCTATGTTCAGAAAAGAAATATCCATATGTATTATTTAGTGTTGCATCAACATATACTAAAGGATGTTTTTTGAACATTGATAACCACGCTTTAAAATATGATTTCAATTCTTCATTAGTAGGATAATCCAATATTTGGCTTTTTACATGGTCACTTCTGTATGGATTATATTCAGAAGCAATAAAATCTAAATCATGTGTAAATAAAGTTAATATTTGTTTCTCTTCTTCTGCGGTTACATCATCTCGATAATAATTTAAATATCTCGCTGTCTGTTGAAAGGGTATTGAAAGTCTTTCTCTTACTAATCCCTCCTTGATATTGAAGAAAGGCAGAATTATCTTATGATAGCAAGTATTAAATATCAGGATAGATATTAAACATAATCCTAATGCTTTTAAATATATTTTATTTTTCTTTATTAAATACATTATACTTAAAAATATTGTTACAATAATGCCAGTATAATATCCTGTATTTCTAAATAACATTAATAACAAATATAGAAGAATTAGTTTAATGGTAATCTTAGTATTTATATCCTTATCAATTTCAAAGTGATTATATTGATATAAGAATAAGAATAAAAATATCAAGTAATACATTACATCTTTTATGTAAGTAATTGAGTTAATATTTAAATATGGAAAAAATCCAAAAAAAATAAAAGATATAATTCTTAAAGCTAACGGAGACTCCATCTTATTCATCATCTTTAGTACATATCCATATACTAAAGAATTGATAATCATTTGAGGAACAATATATAAAAATATTCCAAAGTTATTATCTATAAGATAAGTTCCAACATTAAATAACAAACCCATAAAAGCAGAAAGAATTGCAGGATGATGATCATTATATGTCCAATAGCGCATGAAAGAATTTAACTGCCATTTACCATCATATGTTAAGACACCAGGATAATAAAATATTAAATAGATTATACTTACTATCAAAGTAGTAATCATCATGCATTTAAATGGATGACGATAAAAAATAAAATCAAT
The DNA here is from genome assembly GCA_947179265.1 of uncultured Bacillota bacterium. Taxonomy (GTDB): domain Bacteria; phylum Bacillota_I; class Bacilli_A; order RF39; family UBA660; genus CAG-582. Next base: position 123 of record CAMXBB010000207.1, on the reverse strand, counting down.
ATATTTATTTCTATCTTTTACCTTTTCTTTCTTAATTGGTCTATCTAGTAAATTATACAATTTACTTATTACTAAATAAAAAGTAAAAGTTAAAATTAATAGTGAAACAATAATAGATAATAC
>CAMXBB010000206.1 GCA_947179265.1 uncultured Bacillota bacterium | reverse complement strand
ATTTTATGATTATACTACATTAAAATGTATAACTCAATTTATTTTGTATTTATTTTTTTGGTTTATTTTGTTATAATATTAAAGAAAGAGAGGCACATTAGATGAACACAACGAAGAGAGCAATCGCCTTTGTAATAATACTTTTTTTAATAGTTGCAGTTGGAATTATATATATATTTAGTGAACTTTATACAGAAAGTGAAATAGATGATGCTAAAAATAATGAAGATGCTATAAAATTTAAAGAGGAATATGAAAAACTTAATGATGTATCTGCAGGAGAAGATAAGAAATATCGTAGTTTAGAGATAAGTGATGAAAATCCTTTTATCTATAGTACTGAAGAAGATATCGTTAAGAGAATTGATGATAAAGAAACTTTTGTAGTTTATTTTGGATTTAGTGATTGTCCTTGGTGTAGAAGTGTAATCAATCCTTTAATCGAATCAGCTACTAAAAATGATATTGAAAAGATATATTATGTTGATATAAAGAGTATTCGTGATACTTATGTATTAGATGATAAGCATTCACCTATAAGAAGTATTGAAGGTACAAAAGGATATTATGATCTACTAGATAGAATGAATAATATCTTAGATGATTATGGAGATTTAACTTATACATATACGACTAAGAAGAAAAAGACCAAGACTAAGAGTGTTAAAGTAGAAGAGAAACGCATCTATGCTCCAACAGTAGTAATAGTTAAAGATGGAGTAGCAACTATTAAAGAAACGGGAATAGTTGAAGAATTAACTGATCCATATATGGATATAAATAATGAGTTATATGATGCTATAAAAGCTAAATTTGATGAGACATTTAAAGTTTTAAAGAATAGTGCAACTTGTTCAGATGGAAAAGGTTGTTAAAAAAAGAAGATCATTTGAAAAATCCTGATGAAGTAGTCAATAAAAAGTAGACAGTAAAAAAGAATTAATTAAACCCTAGTTGAGTTCTATACTCAATTGGGGTTTTATATTGTAAAGCATAACTTGGCCTTAAATAATTATGATCATATATAATAGCATTTATATATTCTTCAACAGAATTGTACTCATCTTGATTAAAATCAATATACATTTCTTTTTTCAACCAACCATTTTTTGATTCAATTATGGGATTATCTGTTGGAGTTCCTATTCTCGACATAGACCTAGTTATGGTATAATCTTTATGTACTTGAAAAAGTGCAATTGATGAGTATATGATTCCTTGATCGCTGTGCATAATCGTATCTTGAGATTCATATCCTCTTTTTATTTTACTTTCTAACATACTTTCTAAAGCTAATTTATGGTTTACTGGATTACTGCAATGTAAAAAAGGCTTAACATTCGATCCAATAATTTCACCATTAAAAACATCAACATAATATGTCCAATCATATCTTTGATTTTTAAAGTAAATCATCGTTGTATCTGTCACAACTTTTTCTAACGGTCTTGTTGTAGTCCAATTATTATGAATTAAGTTAGGATATTTAATAGATTCTTCGCCAGGTTTCTTATAAGTTGAATAATGTTTAGCTTTACTCCTTATTTTTAGTAACTTACAAACTTTATGTACTAAATTATCTGATACTACCCATCCAATTTCTCTACGAATAACTGCATTTATTCTATGATATCCATAACTTGGTTTTCTTTTATGAATATCTCTAATTAATGGTTCTAGGTCTTTTCTATTTATTTCATATCTATTTAAAACATCTTTTGTTTTAATCCACTTATAATATCCACTTCTTGATACTTTCATTACCTCACACAATGACTTGATAGAAAACTCTTTACTTAATATTTCTACTATTTCAAATTCTTTTTGCTTTATTACTTGAATGTTACAACTGAACCATCTCCTTCCAAGAAATATCCTTTTTTTAATCGTTCATTCTCTATCCTTAATTTTATATTTTCATATTGTAGTTTTTCTATTTCTGTAAGATTTCTCTTTCTAAAATATTTACATAAAGGATTCCCAGGTTTCTTTTTGTTTTTTAGTCCTTCTAATCCACATTCATTATATCTTTTTAGCCATTTACTTAACATACCATTACTGATACCTGTATCTTTGGTAACTTGTAACGAACTTTTTTTAAATTCTAATATTGGTTTTATAGCTTCGTACTTTTCTTCTGCTGTCCAATATTTATTAGTTCCTCCTTTTGGTCTTCCTTTTGCCATCTTATCATCTCCTTTATTAAATTATAGCAAACAAAAAGTGGTTCACATCTTTTTATGTGTCCACTTTTATCTTACAACTTCATTTGAAAAATCCTGATCTTCTTTTCTTTTTCTCTTCTTTTAATTCTTTTTTATCTCTTTCAATTCTTTCCTTTAATATAGCTAGTTTATTATATATTTGCATATCTGGGAAGGAATCTAGTAATCTTTTAAGTAATATACTCTTACCCTTTAGTGTCTCTTTAACTTTCTTAGTAATAATCTCTGTAGAGTCAGCTCTAATGGAATTAGAGATATTTTTTAGTTTAAAGATTATTTTAAATGATACGATAAAGTCAATGATGAATAATACCAATAAAGAAAGTGAAATAATATTTATTATTTTGATATCAATTACTTTTAAGATATTAACAAAGAAAGGATTACTGATATAGGTTACGAATACCCCACCAACACCAAATGCACAAGCATATTCCAAGCATATACGACCATTGATATTATATTTCATATTCGAATAATCCCACCATCTATTCTTAAATATTTTCTCCATAATATAAGATGTGAAGTATTCAAGTGCAGCACATAGGATGATCGATAAAAAGAACAATACTAGAGGGTCATCGTTATATTTCCCTAAACAGGATAATATGAAGACAGCACCAAAACCATATATTGGACATAGGGGACCAATTAAGAATCCTCTATTTATAAGCTTCTTTTGTTGTAGTATTCCTACTAATACTTCCATAATCCATCCTAAAAGGAATATAATTTAAATATAAAAAATATGTAATTTT
>CAMXBB010000205.1 GCA_947179265.1 uncultured Bacillota bacterium | reverse complement strand
ATATCTACACAAGGCTATTCGTCGTCAGCTTCATATGTGTATAAGAGACATTATATGATATCAGCATTATCGCATACATTCTTTGAATGAGTAACTATGATGACACATTTATTTTCTTTGTGAGCGAGATCCTTGAATATAGTTAAGATCTCATCTTCAGTTTCTTTATCTAGATTACCTGTTGGTTCATCAGCAACGATTACCTTAGGATTATATGATAAGCTTCTCGCTATAGCTATTCTTTGTTGTTCACCACCTGATAGTTTTAAGACTCTCCTTTTTGCAAAAGATTCATCTAATCCAACACTCTTCATAAGGCTTATAGCTTGCAATTTTTTATCTTTCACTTTCAACTTACTTATATCCATTGAAAGAATAATATTCTCCACTGCAGTAAGATGCGGAAGCAAATTATAACTTTGAAATACGATACCAATACAACTATTTCTGTAAGTATCCAAGTCCATCTTTTTTAATTCTTTACCATCGTAATAGATATTACCATTATATTTTGTTTCTAATCCACTTATTAAAGATAACAAGGTTGTTTTCCCACTACCACTCTTACCCTTTATAGCATAAACCTTACCCAATTCAAAACTATAATTAATATCTTTTAAAACATAATCATCTTTTTTGGCATCAGCATAACGATAACTAACATTCGATAATTTTAAAGTTTCTTCAGTATATTTTGTCTTTTTCATTAGCTTCTCTCCTTTAGTATTGTAAGTGGCGAAAATCTTGATATAGCAATCATACTAGCTAGCGAACTTACAAGAGTAAGTAATATTCCAATACCCAACAATTGGGCAAGTATCTTAAAATCGACAACAGCATTTATTGTATCTACTTGATTAATTTGGGCAACTCCAAAACCACCTCTAAATCCTTTATCAGGATTTTTTTCATTTGCCATTCCAAAATTTTTACTAATATCATTATACTCATTGTTAGAATTTTCTATTTCTGTTTGTAAAAGATTATTTGCAATAGGTACACTCATTAAAGATCCTGAAGCAGCTCCAATCATTAAAGAAACAATACAAACCATTAGTAATTCCATCATAAATTGCATTGATACTTTAATTTTTTTCATTCCGATAGTTCTTAATACCCCTATTTCATATTTTCTTTCACGAATATTAATCATATTGATTACTATTAGAACAACTCCTCCAATTATCAAAGTAATTATTAGGAATGTTGTGGCAAAATTCTTAACATTTTTAATTGAAGAAGTAGCATTCTCAATACTTTCAATATTATTTGTAATTGTATAATATTCACTTAATCCTTTTTTCTTTACTTCCTCAGTATAAGCATTAATATCTTCTATATCATTTAGAATAAATGTTGGAGTTATCGTTGGAGATAATTTCTCATTGGCTTCAAGAATACCTTTTATAAAACTTACATTTGTTATTATTTCATTTGCAGAATTGGAAAACATTGATGACATGTCATTAGAAGAATCCGTATTCTCTTTGTAGATACCAGTAATTTTTAATTCATAAGTATTCTTGGTATTGTTAGTATCAATTACTGTAATAGTGTCTCCTACAGATAATTCATTTAAGGTAGCAAGTTCTTCAGATATAACACAGTTTGGAGAATTAAAATCACTACTTACTTCCCCTTCTATAATGGTGTAATCTCCATTTATAAAATCTTTCATATCTTCATATGAATTATAACCTACTAAAGTGAAAGCACCACTTTGGGCCTTTTCATTAAATATTTTTTCAGTTTTTGTAGTAGTAGTTTTTTTATCGGTTCTCATACCGCCTGGTCCACCATGTTCACCTGGTTTACCATCTGGTCTAGAACCACCCCAAGTGCTAGTATTAGTTTCGGTCTTCACCTCTGTGGTTTCTTTTACGAGAGAATCTGTCGCTTCTTTGATATCTTTAGCATTTACGCCAAGATTATATGTATAGTAAAATTCTTTGATATAGTCACTATCTCCATAAGATATTACCTCTTCTTCTGTTATACCTTCAATCTCATTGAAAGCATTAATCATCTCTTCCTGAGTTTTATCCCCATCTCTTAATGCATTCATCAAACTATTTCTATCCATTCCAATAGTTGCTTCTATCGGATTTTTTGTTTCATATGCAGATACAATAGTGTCAGCACTTTGCCTTATTGCTAATGTTACTGCACAAGCTGCTGATATTACTATAATAATCACTGCAATTAATATATTTCTTCCCTTATTTCTTGTAATAGATACAAGAGCATTTTTTAGTATATACATAGATATCTTCCTTTCACATTTACATATGATTTTTACCTTTACTTATAATCATATATTTCTCATAGTTCATCTCCTCTATATAAAATATATACAATAGCTTTGTGATTTTTTTGTGAAAAGAAAACGCTTTTTTCATGAAAAAAAGACTAGTTACTCTAGTCTTTTCAAAAAATAATTAAAGTTTATATGTATTATTATGCATCTTCGACAAATCTCTATTTATCTTTCCATTCATGGTATAGAATATCTTTTAATACTAGCATGGCATCTAATTCATTAAAGTTATATGTTTCTTGTAATTCTTTTAGTAACTTTCTAATCTCTTTGGCATATTTAGGAATATCAACATCTTTTTGATATTTCTTCAATACAGGATATTTTTCACTCCAAGCATTCGTCCAATTTACTTTGTCTTTATTTTCTTCAGTCGTCTCTTTTATTACTTTTTCAATACTTTTCATATTTTCTCCAATTTCTTAGCAATAAGTGAATTCATTTAGTTATGTTTATCCCACTAATTTCAAAATTATGTGCGTCTATCATTATTAAAATATTATCTATCTCACAATGCCAATTTCTTTCAATAAAATAGATACTACATTTTTTATCTGAGATCTTATTTTTGCAATACTCGAGTATTTCTTTTTCATCTAAATCAAGATTATCCTTAATTGCACCGAATGTAGCTTCAGGTAAATGAATTTTATCAATATTATTTAATAATGGT
>CAMXBB010000204.1 GCA_947179265.1 uncultured Bacillota bacterium | reverse complement strand
GTTCTACTCTTTCCAAATGAGCTATAGAATCAAGATATTCCTTAAAAATTTTTTGATGTGATAAACCAGTTTCAATTATATCATTTATTTCAAACAAAGAATTTCTATTCATTTTTTCTTGAACTGTAACGGGAAAATAAGTATCTCTAATTGAAGATGAATTATACCTTGATTTTAAATCATTAAAAATATCATTAAAAACATTCAGATATTCTGAATTACTATACTCTCTCCCTATAATTATATTTGTTTCGTATTTTTCCTTTATTTCTTTTAAATACGCTGTAGAATACTTCTCACTTTCCTTATCAATTTTAGTATGACAATTTGGGCACACTACTATAATATTGTCTTTAGAATTAAGTTCTCCAATACTTTTATCTGCCTCATATCGTGCTGTTGCTTTTTGCAAATCAATAATATGAGCAAACTCACCGATAAATCCCTCTTCTTCAAAAAAACCAATTCTTGTAGAACATAAGCAACAATACCCATCAGTATAATGCCATGATATTTTTCTTTTTAAATTAATATTTAAATCTACTCTTTTTCCCATTAACGTCACCAACTCTTTAAAAAAGTCAATATAAAACAAATTAAGTTCATACTAACACTTCGTATTTAATAATATTATATTACTTTCCCACTCTATTATTTCTTCCACGTATTCTTTATCGTCAAAATAATAATCATCACTAAATTCATTTTTTACTTTATCATTAATATAAAACATTATATTATCAACTCCAATCTTAAAAAGGTAAATCATCATCAGATATGAAATCAGATTCATTTATTTCCACTTTTACTTGCTTTAATCTTCCTATTATTGAATTGACTATTATTTCTTGTCTCGAGTAAGAAGATTGAATGAACAATCTGTAAAATTCTAAGAGAGACTTCGATTGTATGTATTTATAGGGCCAATATGAATATCCTGAATTAACAAAAATAGAAATAATAGAATCATTATTTTGCACATGGGATTCTAATGAAGAGACTCTAACTTCATTTTCCATAGACTTTCTTATTTTATCAATATTAGTAATAAATCTAGGTTCAGACGAAAACTTTGAAATAGTTCTCATTAATTCATCTGCAAAATTTTGATAGACTTCTCTATCATAATCACTAAAATCTATCTCAGTTAGGAAATTATTTGATATATCTTCTTTTATTTCTAAGCAAGATTTATATCTTACTCTTGGAGAATACTCTAACATCTTATTTATTATCGATTTATATAGGAAAGTAGAATCATCATTTGTTAGATTCTTGAACAATTCACCTAGGTAATATATTTCAGTTGAATACGTATAATCCTTATCTTTTTCAACCTCTTCCGGCGGAATAGATGCTGGCCAATTTAATATTACACTGTTTCCATCCTGAGCATTTATAACTCTCTTTCCAAATCCAAAATCTATTATTTTTAAAGTTCCGCTTGAATTAATCATAAAGTTTTGTGGGCGAATATCTCTATGTAATATATTATTTTCATGTAAATATACAAAAGCATTTATTACATCAATAAAATAATCATTCCATGTTTTATTGTAATCTACTGGATTAACCTTATCAATCGTTTTTCCTTCAATATATTCCATTTGAATATATCCAGTATTTAAATGAGGATATAGATAATAGTTATAAATTCTAACTACGTTTTCATTAAAAAGTGTAAATAGGATCTTAATTTCGTCTAGAAATCTCTTATAACATTCTTCTATATTATTTTCAGCACTAGGACTATATTTTTTTATTGCAAAGAGAATATCCATAGCTTCATCTAAAAATAGATTTGTATCACCAGTTCCACCATGTCCTAATCTTTTTACAAATTTAAATTGTTTAATAGAATCAAAGGTAATAATTTTATTTTCTAATTCTTCTGTTTTCATAAAACCTCCATAAATTTAAAGAATGTCATATTAATTATATACTTACTCTTTATTTATTACATCAACAATTTCTTGTCCATGTAATCTTATCTTAACCTCTGTTAAGATATTACTTTCCTTTAATTCATCTAATGTTTTAATATTAGCATCTAATATTTTATTCATTTCATCATCTGTAAATATATAATAAGCTGGTATATTATTCTTCTTAGCTTTTTCTTTTCGATACTCTTTTAATCTACTAATTATATCTTCTTTGTTGATAACTTCATTCTTTTCAACATTATCTTCAATTAAAGTATATCTATTTGCAAAAGTTAATCTTTCTTCAGATGGTGTACTTAAGAATCTGGAAGCTAAATCACACATCTCTTTTTTAGATGAATATATTGCACTATCACATTTCTCAATATCCTTCTTTAAATAATTTATCAGTTGATCAACTCTTATAGTGCATTTCTTTATATCATAAGGTGCATATTGCATTTTAAGTAATCCTTTAGAATTAGCAAGTACTATTAAAGGTTTATAATAATTATTAACACTGTTTTCAAATAATAGTGTTTTTATCTTGCCTGCATTCTTATACCATCTTTTCATGATGATATCCTTATGTCTCATAGCTTGTGTATAAGGAGAATATATAGCTTCCTTGATATCTTTACCATTGTAGCTATATTCTCGTCTAAACTCACCTTTATTATCGATTATAATATTACCAAACATATTCTTACATTCAATCAAATAAGTATAAGCCTTAGTAACTATTACATAATCTATTTGTGCTTTTAAATCATCCACTTCAACTACTACATCTCGTAATACATACATTCCTAGATTAGCATTTTTAAGTTCAAATGCTATTTCTTTTTCACCTTGGATTCCGTATTCTAATAATCTAATATCTTTTTCGATTTTTTCTTTTTCTACGACTTTATCTTTAATAGCTTTTAAAGCTTCTAATTCTCGTTCTAAACTACTATCCTCTTTTAAGAAGATAGTATCAACAAACTTCTCAAATAACGCCATAAGTAATACTGCTCCTTACGCGAAGTATCATAACATATTAATATATAAAAAGAACGGAACACTTAGTTCCGTATAAAATC
>CAMXBB010000203.1 GCA_947179265.1 uncultured Bacillota bacterium | reverse complement strand
GAGTCTCGTGGGCTCGGGATGTGTATAAGAGACATTTATCATACTAATAAAAACAGTACCAACTGTATAAGTCGGTACTAACCCAATTTTTGAGAATAGTACCTAGCTCTGCAAAACTAGGTATTCCCACTTTATTTTATGCAAGTTTCCTTGACATATTCATTATAGCATAAAAATAGTATTTTGCAAATAATTACCATTTCATTAATAGTTTGACTTCCCTTAATCACTTTGATAGAATAACACTCATAAAAGGAGTTAATTATATGAATAAAGCAGATTTACAAAGATTAAAATCAATGATTGGATGTTTGGCAATGTTAGTTACCCTTGGTCTTGCTACAGGTTGCTCAGTTAATGCAGATGCAACTGACGAAATTAATCAAGTAAAAAAAGTTAATGGCATAGAAGAGCATGAACATCTACATATTACTATTGGAGGTCAAACATACATTTTTAGAGAATGCAGTGATAAAATTGGACGTATTTCAGTATCTGATAGTAATGCTGCATCTAGTTATACCGTATATGATTCCCACGATAATAAAATAATATCTGGATATACAACAAGCGATGTTAATGTTTCATATGTTAAAACATTTGAACAAGAAGATTTTATTCAAGGTATGGAAGAAGATATGATTGAAAAAGGCGCTAAATTAGAATTAAAATAAAACACATAAGATAAAACTTATGTGTTTTTATTATTATTGAGATTTAATAATATTTTCTACTTCTTCAACTGATATTCCTACAATATTAGCGATATCAGCAATTTTATAATTCAACGATTCTAATTTTAAGACAATTTTTGTACGTTCTTGTTCGATACCTTCTGTGATTCCTTCCGCTCTCGCAGAATTAACCATCTTTTTTTGTCTTAACTCAGCATCATATTCGAATCTAAAATTATCATCCATATTAAGTCTCTCCAATTCATTAAATATTTTCTTATCTTCTTTCATTTTCTTCTCCTTTCATAATACATATACAAGATAAAACTCCAAATTACTTGTTATTTTCTAAAATTTTTAGTACATATAAAAACCGCTGATTATTTAATCAACAGTTTTCTATTACATTTAATCCTTGAATGAGGCATCAACATAATATATTTGACGATGCTCTTTATAATATTGTTTTTCAAAATCAGTCATAACATTTTCGATATTACGTTCATCATTATGTAAATCCATACTAACCTTATCAAATGAATACCAGTATTGACTTAAAGTCTCAAGACTTGATGCAAAGAGAATCTTATTATCAGTCTTTAAGATAATATGTTTATGTTTTTTAAATATTCGATCATATAGTTTTAAGTAATTAGTCGCCGTAAACCTCTTCTTCTCATCACCTTTTTTAGGCCATGGCTCTGAGAACGTTAGATATATTGTATCAATCTCTTTACCAAAGAAATCTACTATATCTAAAGCATTAGCACATATAATCTTTAAATTCTTTATATTTTGATCATTAATATTTTTAATAGCAGCTGCTGTTTGATTTTGATCAAGTTCTAATCCGATATAATTTACATTAGGGTGTTTCTTAGCCATTTCGATTATAAATGAACCTCTTCCCATACCTAACTCTAACATTATTGGATTATTATTTCCAAAGACATTCTTCCAATTGTTTTTATTACTTTTTGGATTTTTTACTAAATATGAGCTACTAGAAATAATTTCATTAGCATTTTTTACGACATTATAACGCATAATTCCACCTCCTCATTATTCTAACATACAATATAAAAAAACACCATAAAAGTGTTTCTTCATTATACTTCGTATACACTAACTTTTTTCTTAGTTCTTCCGCATCTTTCGTATTTAACTACGCCTTTAACTAATGCATAAAGTGTATGATCTTTACCCATACCAACGTTTTTACCTGGATAAATCTTAGTTCCTCTTTGTCTATAAATTATAGAACCAGCATTGATAGTTTCGCCATCAGCAGCTTTAGCTCCTAATCTACGTCCTTCACTATCACGTCCATTTTGTGTAGAACCTTGTGCTTTAACGTGAGCAAAACGTTGAATATCTAAAGATATAAAATTAATTAAATCTCTCATTAATATTCCTCGCTTTCAATTTTAATATTTCTTGGATAATTTGAAGCTAATTCCTTAAATAGAGACATCATATTCGTTATCAAAACCTTATTCTCATTTGAATCGGTTAAAATCTCTATCGTTACAACATCATGTTCATCAGTATACTTAATAGATTTTTCATCAAAACGCATTAATGCATTAACAGTTGTATACATAATTGATGATACACTAGCACATACAATATCATCTTTTTCACTATAATTTGCATGTCCCTTAATAGTAATCTTTTTAGCTTCACATGTTATTTTAATCATATTAACCAACTATCTTTTTAACAACTAGTTTAGTATATGGTTGTCTATGTCCTCTAGTATTACGATATTTCTTTTTAGGTCTATATTTAAATACTACGACTTTTTTAGCTTTACCATGTTTTACTACTTCACAAGTAACCTTTGCTCCACTTACATATGGAGTACCGATTTTATCACCTACAGAGATAACTTCTTTAAAATCGATTGTAGAACCAACTTCGGCATCTAATTTTTCAACATATAGTTCTTCTCCTTCAGCAACATAGTATTGCTTTCCACCTGTTACGAAAACTGCTTTCATTACTTAACCTCCTTATATATTTTTTGAAGACTCGCCTTTGAGGTGTGATAATAATCATCTTTAACCTTTTTAGAGCGGTTTGTAATGAACACTTACAAACATATAAAATACTATCAAAAATAAGCCTATATGTCAATAAAATAAGCGTATTTTTCATTATAATATTCCTTTTCTTCTTTCAATATATTACCACATTTTATATAGTTATTTCTACACTTATATATATGATACATGTCATTTACAACCTTTTTCTTACGATACTTTATTCCATATAGATATCTTTCAATAAAGAATTTCTCCATATAATAGCGATGATTAAGTACATTTTTAACATTAGTAATATAT
>CAMXBB010000202.1 GCA_947179265.1 uncultured Bacillota bacterium | reverse complement strand
TTATATAACTAAATAAAAGTATTTACTTATTTTTTAACTATTCATTTGTTTCATATCTTTTAGCTAATACTTTCATACTAGAATTCATTGTAACACTAGCTTCTATACCACTTTCAGCTAATACTTCTTCTGCTAATGCCTTATTTGCTTCGTCTAATACTACTTCATATTCTTTTATAACACCACGTATAGTTTCTACTTCTCTTACTAAAGTTTCTCTTTCTTCTTCTACCAATGTTAATAACTCTTGCAATGGCTTTTGATCATATTTGTGGTCTTCGCTCAAACTTTTTTCTATACCCTTTAGTGCTTTTATCTTCTTATTGTTTTTAAATATAGCCGAAAAATACTTTCTACTTTGAATAGAAAAATCAAAAAAACCCGCAATAGATACTGAAATTATTCCAATGCTTTCAAGAAAAAATATCGATATTAAGATTACCACACCAACTCCCAAAGCATCAGCTAATAAAGCAAGTGCAATATTTAATCTTTGTTCCTTGTTATTAGATCTAAGTGATTCAATTTTTTCCGTAATGCTTCGAGATGTTGAAAAACCATAATCAAGACAATAATCGATTAATATGTCATATATCTCATCAAATCTTTCTTTTTTGGCCATTAATTCTTGTTCATTACTCTTAGCATTATCCAATGACTTATAAGCTCTCTCTAAATCACTCATATTTATACCTCTTTTCAATACTAACTATTAATAATTTAACTCTTATCCTCTTCATATCTTTTAGCTAATATTTTCATGCTAGAATTCAACGTTACGCTAGCTTCTATACCACTTTCAGCTAATACCTCTTCTGCTAATGCCTTATTTGCTTCACTTAAAGCAGCTTCATATTCTTTAATAGATTCCCCCATATCAGCAATTCTTTCTGTTAACATTACCTTTTCTTCACCTACTAAAGATAATATATCCTGTAATGTTTGATCTTTATATTTAGGATCATCACTTAAACTTTCTTCAAGTCCATTTAACATCTTGAGATTCTTATTGTTTTTTAAAATATTTACAACAAACTTACTACTATGAGCAGTAAAATAAATTAATCCCATTACAATAGACGAGACAATAACATCAACATTTCCAAAAACAAATACAGCGATAAAATCTATAACTCCAAATCCCAAAGTATATCCTAATAGAGCAATTAAAATGCTTATTCGCTCATCTTTATTATCCTTTTTTAAAGCTCTTCTTTGCTCAGAAATATTACGAAATTTTAAATAACCATGTTGATTACAATATTGATTTACTATTCTATATATTTCTTCGAAGCTTTCTCTTTTATCTTTTAACTCTTGTTCTTCTCTTTTAGCATTATCTAATGATTTATAAGCTTTATCAAAATTCTCCATGATTATCTCCTATTCTTATAAAAGCATAAATTATATCAGTTATTAAAAAAATTATGGAGAAATACTCCCCAATTATTTTTTATCTGGTTCATAGCGCTTAGCTAATACTTTCATACTTGAACTTAACGTTACACTTGCATCAATTCCACTACTAGATAATATTTCTTCTGCTAATTCTTTATTTGCTTCATCAAGAACACTCTCATACTCTTTGATTGAAGAGCTCATAACATAGCATTCATATCTTAACTTATCTCTATCCTCAGCAACTAATTCCAAAACATCTTGTAATGATTTATATTCATATTTAGGCTGTCCACATAAAGCTTCTTCAACTTCCTGTAATGACTTTAGTTTTTTATTATCTTTAAAGATTGCTCTAAAGAATCTATACGTACAAACACCAAATGAACCAATAGCAGCTCCAATAGTTGAACTAATAATTCCAGTATGAAACCAAAAGACAGCAGCTAAATTAGGAATACTAAATACAACAATATACACTGCAAGCGCAATGAGAATATTTATTATCTCTCCTTTTCTAGACTTTTGAATGTCCTCAATGGTTTCGGAGATATTTAAATATTTCTTATAACTTTCACAAAATGGTTTTAGAATGTCATATATTTCTTCAAATCTTTCCTTTTTGCTTATAAGTTCTCTTTCTTCTCTTTTGGCATTGTCTAGTGATCTATAAGCACTCTCTAAATTTCCCATAATTACCCCTCTTTTAAATATTATTGCATTATTGTTAAAAACTTAAGGAGAAGTTCCCCGTTTATTTTTTATCTGGTTCGTAACGTTTAGCTAATACTTTCATACTTGAGTTCATTGTAACACTAGCTTCAATACCACTTTCAGCTAATACTTCCTCTGCTAATGCCTTATTTGCTTCATTTAAAGCAGCTTCATATTCTTTAATTGCATCGCTCTTAGCATAATATTCAGTTTTTAATTGCTCTCTATCTTTGGCAAATAACTCTAAAGTAGTTTGTAGTGACTTATTACTATACTTTGGAGCAAAACCTATTTCCTCTTCCAGTTTTCTTAAAGCCTTTAATTTTTTGTTATTTTTAAAGACATTGGAAAAAAACTTATTAGTACATACACTAAAAGATCCAATTCCTGCTCCAATAGAAGAAGTAATCATTCCCGTATTACCAAAACCAACTACAGCAATAAAATCAATAACACTAAATACACCTACATATAATGCTAAGGCTAGCAATATATTGAATATTGCGCGGTTTCTTTCTTCTTTAGTTTTTTCAATTGCTTGTGGTATAGTTCTATATCTAGTATAATCCTCACAAAAAGCCTTTAAGATGTCATATATCTCATCATATCTTTTTCTTTTTTCACTTAATTCTTGTTCTTCTCTTTTAGCATTATCTAATGATCTATAAGCACTTTCAAGATTACTCATGCGAACCGCCTTTATTATATGTTAATTCTAAGCGATTTTTAGTATTGGCAGTAATTGTTGCTTGATCGATTTCAATCTCTTCCTCAATACCTTGTTTACGATATGCTTCTTGCATTTCAAGTGCTAATAAATCAACAATTTTACCTTCTAATGCTTTCATTTGATCAGCATTAGAGTGTCTTTGAGCATCTAATGATTTAATAAGTTCTTTGATCTCTCTTAATC
>CAMXBB010000201.1 GCA_947179265.1 uncultured Bacillota bacterium | reverse complement strand
GTTTGAATTGTCTAAGACTAATTTTAAATTTATCTTACTAGCTTATTTATTGTTAAACAATATCAAGATAATAGTTTTCGATTATTTTGATGTTGGTTTACCATACAAAGATCGTAAGAGATTGTATCGTATTTTGAAGAGTATGAAGAAGGATGGGATTACGATTATTTACATCAGCAAGGATTTATCGTATATGAGTCAATTTTGTGATAATGTAACGGTTATATCTGGTGGAGAGGTTGCATATTCTGGTAAATTAGATGAGTTATACAAGGAACAAAATATATTAACTGATGTTCCTGAAATATATGAGTTTGTTTCACTTGCTAATGCTAAAGGAGCAAGACTTGATTATACGCTAGATAGTAAAGAATTATTAAAGGATATATATAGGAGTGTTTACTAATGAGATACTTAATAAGTGTTAGTTATGATGGTTCAAAACTATATGGTTTTCAACGTCTCAATCATCATAAGACCGTTCAAGGGGAACTAGAACGAGTATTAACGAAGATTAATAAAACAATTGTGTATGTAAAAGGTGCTGGAAGAACGGATAGAGGTGTTCATGCTAGAGATCAGCAAGTTCATTTTGATTTGAATGTTGATATTCCACCTGAAAGACTTGTCAATGCTATGAATAGTATGTTAGATGATGCTATCTATGTTAATAAAGCGCAAATAGTGAATGATGACTTTCATGCAAGATTTGATGTTAAAAAGAAGACTTATGAATATATTATTAATACTGGAAAGTATGATCCAATAATAAATGATTATGAATATAATTATAATCGTAAATTAAATATCTCAAGCATGAAAAGAGCAGCAAAACATTTGATTGGTGCACACTCGTATCAAGTATTTACCTCTGGAGAAAGAGAATCTTATAACTCTATTATCTATAAAATAACGATAAGTAAGAAAAAAGATAAAATTATCTTAAGATTTACTGGTAAAAGCTTTTATAGATATATGGTAAGAAATTTAGTTGGGACACTTATTATGGTCGGAGAAGGTAAAATAAAGGATAGTGATGTAGCTAAAATGGTTGATACTAAGAAGTGTAAGATTAACTATACAACGGCACCTGCTAATGGACTTTATCTTATAAAAGTGGATTATAAGTAAGAAAAGTATTGTAAAATGAAAAAAACACTTAAAAAGTGTTTGACATTTGCAAACCATTAGCATATAATTTTAACTGGTACATTTTTTAAATTCTTGATTGATTAGATGTGGGAAGTCTATGAGAAAAAGATTTATGAAAGGGATAAATTTATGAAAAATACATTCATGCAAAAAAAAGAAACTGTTGAACGTAAATGGTATGTAATTGATGCTACTGATTTACCATTAGGTAGAGTTGCTACTAAGGCTGCTCATTACTTAAGAGGTAAACATAAAGTAACTTTTACACCACACATTGATTGTGGAGATTATATCATCATAACTAATGCTAGTAAGGTTAAACTAACTGGTAATAAGTTAAATGATAAGATGTATTACAATCATTCTGGATTTCCAGGAGGATTAAGAGAACGTAATGCTAAAACTATGATAGAGGATTATCCTGTTGAAATGGTTGAAAGAGCTGTTAAAGGAATGCTTCCAAAAGGACGTTTAGGACGTCAAATGTACAAAAAATTATTTGTATATGCTGGTGAAGAACATAATCAACAAGCTCAAAAACCAGAAAAACTTGGTTTATAGTAGGAGGGTAAGTTATGAATAAGAAAGTTATTACTGCTAGTGGTAGAAGAAAATCTAGTACTGCACAAGTTAAAATGGTTCCAGGAACTGGTAAGATAGTAGTTAATGGAAGAGACGTAAATGAATACTTACCATTTGAAGTATTAGTAATGGATTTAAAACAACCATTAGTTGCTACAAATAATGAAACTACTTTTGATATTACTGTTGCAGTAAGAGGTGGAGGATTCTCTGGACAAACTGGAGCAATTCGTCTTGCTATTACTAAAGCATTATTGATTTATGATGAAGGAACTGATGCTTCTTCAGAAACTTCTTATAGAAAGATATTAAAAGAAGCTGGATTCATTACTCGTGATCCAAGAGTTAAAGAACGTAAGAAATATGGTCTTAAGAAAGCTCGTAGAGCACCACAATTCTCAAAACGTTAATATACAGTTATCGAATGTTACAAAAGCTCATCTATATGGGCTTTTTTGTATGTCAGAATATTAAAATTAGAAATAACCCCAAATATACTTAGTTTACATATAGCTACAAAGTATTGCAAAATTTCTTTATTTAATTGACGTTAGTCGTGCAAGCTTGGTTATTTTGCGATACAATATTATTGTAATATAGTAATACTTGAAGAAAAATGAAGTTTTAGATTGGAGGTAAGAAAGTATGACACGAGACCAATTGAATGTTTTTGTTTATTCGTGTTTGTCTTTTGCTAATACAGCTCACTTCGATGAAGATAGATTTATAAAAGGATTGCTAAACAAAGGTTTAAATCGTTCTACATTTAGCGAAGTAATAATGCGAAATTATGATATAGCTAATAATCAACATTTTGGAGTTTGCTTTACTATGACATGTTGGGCATATCATCTGTTATACACTATGGGAATAGACTCAGGATATTATATTTTAGAAACTGTTGAAAAAAAGACAGGCTTTCCCAATTATGTTTTATTATATAAATTTGAAGAAGAATATTGCATATGTGATTTGGCAGCTCAAATTCAAGCGATAGAGGAAGCTCATAATACTTTATTTCATATAGCAAGAGAGCCCGACTATTATGATAAAGATACTTTAGAAAATGCTTTAAAAACACTTGCAAATCCAAAGTTCGTTCATCAAAGTTTAGGAGAGTACTATAAAGATTATAGTGGAGGTATTTTAGTTGATGCTACTGGAATTGAGGATGATAGAATTTTTACTGAAATTCCTCAATTGTTTTTAATAGATTTTTTAAAAAGAGAGAAAAATGTTCCTTCTTTTAAATAAAAAACAAATCGAATGTACAAAGCTCACTAATGTGGGCTTTTTTGTTAGAAGTAATATTGTATAG
>CAMXBB010000200.1 GCA_947179265.1 uncultured Bacillota bacterium | reverse complement strand
TTCAGTTAAACCAAATGGCTAAATCTCAGCTTACAGTTCTAAAGAATCATCAACCCAAAGTGTTACTTAAAAACTAAGGAATTCTTTTAAGAATTATCTATATTCCTTTTGTTCTTTAATGTTATACTTGAAAAAAATAAAGATGGTAACTATGAAATTATTACTGCTCACAGGAAAACTGAAAAAGCGCGTAAAAAAAGAGTTAATTACTAGGGGGCCAAAATTTCCTAGAACGTCATAGCGATTGCTAGACCGTGGTCGATGAGGCTTTTCCACCTTAATTAACTCTATTCGATTAGATTTTAGCATAAAATAAAAAATTGTCAATAAAAGTATTATAGACTTGAACTTTCTATTTTTTCTTTTTATAAAAGAAATGCTGCTTTTTATTTCTCTCTGTGTCTATTTTATAAGAGCCAGTTCATACTCGGTATATATAAAAAATAATTACACGTAAACTTTTCGTTATAAAAATATTGTATAACGTAAACTTTTCGTATATAATAATACTGGTGATGAAAATGACAATTCGAGAAATTAGAATAAAAAAAGGACTAACACAAGCACAAGCAGCACAAATAACAGGATTAAGTTTGAGAACTTATCAGAACTATGAGTATGAGGTATCTACACGAGATAAATTCAAATTAGCACAAATTATAAAAATCTTGACTGAATATGAAAGAATAACAGAAGATAAAGGAATTCTCTCTATTAAGGAAATTGAGAAAATAGTATATTTGGAATTAAAGCATACTCAAATAAGATATGCATATCTGTTTGGCTCTTATGCTAAGGGCACACCAACTGAAAAATCTGATATTGATATTCTTTTAAGTGATGGAGAAAAGGGATTGGAATTTGTTGGATTAGTGGATAATCTAAGAAATAAACTACATAAGAGACTTGATATTTTGAGGATAGATGATTTGAAGAATAATCTTGATTTTTTAAACGAAATTCTAGAAACGGGAGTAAAAATATATGAAAGAGATAAAAGATGATAAGTTTTATCTAAATAAAATGTTAATCTATATTGATTATATAATGGAATATGTAAATAACATTAAGAAAGATAATTCAATTTTAAAGCCTAATGATCAAGCTTCTGATGGTGTAATTTATAAATTCATTCAGTTAAGAGAAGAATCAGCGAATCTTTCAGAAGAGTTTTTAAATAATCACCCATCAATACAAAGAAATGTCAGATTATTAAATGGTTTTAGAAATCGTTTAACACATGACTATGATAACGTTTCTTATACTTTTTTTGATGAAATTATTGAGTCTGATTTGCCTAGATTAAAAAAAGAAATACTTAAAGTTGTAAAAAGAAATTAATTGATTATATTAAGAACAAGCTTCAGTGTTATTTTCTTCCTCTTGTCTAGAGGTAAGTTTTAAGAAATTGTAGGTACTTGAAAGAACTGTAATAAAAATAGTTATCGTAGCTGTACGATCCTCGCGTCCCAAAGTTGGTTCAATGAAATGCCTTTTTTGTTCATATCTTAAGTATTGGTGTCTTGCTGTTGGATCAAATAGAACAACAAGTAGCATAGTTATTCCAATATCAAATGTTGTTTCAACTGGAGTAAGCTCTACTGGGTCATCATTCAAATGATAATCTACGAGTTCAAATACAAAATCATAAAATACTGTAGTGAATGCAACAACAGCGATTGGATCTAAATAAATAATAAGTAAGCCTGCAAGCATTCCAGTAGCAACAGAAGCGTAATAAGCTGGTACAGTACTTATACGTATATCCTCAATTACGATATTTTCATTGTAAAGAAAAAGGGAAATAAAAATATCGGATAAAAATTGAGAGGTGACGCCAGTCTGGGCACCTTTCATAATGTTTGGAAGAATATGACTTCTATCTAATTGTTTATGGTATTCTAGGTTATATGGCATATAAATCTTCCTTTATTTTTATATTATTCTTTAAAAATTGACAATTTTAGGCTATAATATCTTAAAGGAGTGGTTTTTGATGAAAAATTCGTTGTATAGTTTAAGAAAAAGCTGTAAATATACACAAGAAGAATTAGCGAAAAAATTAGGCGTAACCAGACAAACCATTATCTCTATTGAACAAGGGAAATATATAGCCTCCTTACCACTTGCTTTAAAGATGGCAAAAATATTTGATGTTCCTGTAGAACAGATATTTAATTTGGAAGAGGGTGAGTTTTAATGGATACAAAAGAGAAAATTAGAAAAGGTGTAAAAATCAGATTGATAGTGATGAGCTTATCTACACTATTACCTATTATTCTATTGATATTATTTAGTTTACCTTTCTTTAAAAAAGAATTTAAGGTATATGAAAGCCTATCCTTATTAAGATATGCAATTTTTGTTTTATTAGAAGGATATATTGGTTTTAAAATATATCGCTACATCAGATTTTTCTGTGATGCTGAATATGCAGATTTCTTTATCTTAAGAAAAACAGATGAGAGATTAAATTACATTAGATTAAAAACAAATGCCATGGTAATCAAAATATTCATTTATGTTTGTGGAGTTGCTTTAATCGTTGCAGGATTCTTTGATGCAGCTGTATTCTATACACTATTGAGTATTCTATGCGCTGTATTACTTATCTATTTATTTGTCTATATTTTCTATTCGAAAAAATATTAAAAGTATTCTCTGAGTTAAAAACTCAGAGTTTTTTTTATCTAAGAATGCTAACCTGTGGTTGGTGTATATCTTTTTGAGATTCATTTATAATAAATGGGTGCAAATTTGGAAATTGCGAAAAAGATTGATTTTAGTTGATCAAGTGATACAGCTTCATTTTGATATGAATAAATGTCATTTCTTTGATTTAGAAACGGCAAAAAGACTCTGTTAATGTTATTTTCCAAAATTGGTGGTGGTATAATAATTTTATCTAACACATGTACGAAGTACATTAATAAATAAAGATGGTAATTTCATTTACAGATTAATTGATAAAAAAATAAGATTTGAACTGCTGGTTCATTTTTTTGAATGCGAATTAATGATATAAATAAAATACAGGAAGGATTTGCTAATATGCCTAAAGGAATTATAT
>CAMXBB010000199.1 GCA_947179265.1 uncultured Bacillota bacterium | reverse complement strand
TTTCCTTTTGATCAAATTATTGTTAAAAAACAGCTTTTTTTTGAATGCTTATTTATGATAAAATTAGTATTAATAAAAATAATAATTGAGGAGCAAAAATATGGAATTAGATAATTTTATTACAAACACTGGAAGACCACTACCAGTATTCTTATTATTAGATGTAAGTGGATCTATGTCAGGAACAAAAATTGATACCTTAAATCAATGCGTAAAGGAAATGATTAAGGATTTCCAAAACGAAAGAATGTCAGAAGTGGCTTTGAAACTTTGCGTAATTACATTTGGTGGATCTAGTGCTCAGGTGCATACGCCACTATCTTCATTAAAAGATGTAAATTTTGTTGATTTACAAGCTAATGGAATGACTCCGATGGGAGCAGCATTAACTTTGGCTTCAAGAATTATTAATGACAAAGAGCAAGTATCAAGCAAAGGATACAGGCCAGTTGTTGTTTTGGTATCCGATGGATATCCTAATGATTCTTGGGAAGGACCTCTTAATGATTTTATATCAGGGAAAAGAACTTCAAAGTGCGAAAAGTGGGCATTAGGAATCGGTGATGGTTATGATGCTAATATGTTACAAAAGTTTTTAGGGGATACGGATAAAAAAGTATTTGATGCTAGTGTGGCAAAAGAAATTACTAAGTTCTTTAAGTTTGTTACGCTATCAACAGTTGCACGCTCTAAGAGTCAAGACCCAAATTCAATAATCAACATTACTGAGATTGAAGAGCAAATTAAGGACGAAATGCCTAATTTCGATTTCGGAGAATTATAATGATTGAAAAAGCATATGGTGCCTCAGTAAGAGGTAAGATGCATATTCAAAACAAGATTCCCAATCAAGATGGATTTATCATCGACAACAATAAGCATTATACGCTTGCTGTTGTTTGTGATGGACTTGGTAGCAAAAAACATTCTAGAGTAGCTAGTCAAAGATTATGTAAACTTATAAAAAAAGAAGTTCATACAGGATTTAAAAAACGTTCCTTAAATCCAATGGAACTTGTTAAGACAATTCAAGCAAAATTTAAAAAGAAAATTTGGCCATATAGCCTAAAAAACTGTGATACCACATGCTTATTTGCATTAGTGAGTAATTCAAGCATTATGTTATTTCAATTAGGAGATGGCCTTAATGCTATTAAATTCAATGATGATATTGTTAAATGTGAAGTTGCAGAGAAAGACTTTACAAATGAAACTAGAGCCTTCGGTAATAGTAAACCAAGTGACTGGATGTTTAAGAGTATTAAAAAAGAAGAAAATACTAAATACGAGCTAATCCTATGTACTGATGGTATTTCTGAAGACATCATCGATGAAACAATGTTAGGATTTATTGATATTGTTTGTGAAAAGACAAATGGTAAGTATAAAAATAATCCTGTACTAAAAGCAACATTAGAACAATGGCCTAATAAGTATAGTACAGATGATAAAACAATAGTGGTGGTGAAATAATGAGTGATTTACCAATTAGCGTAGTTAAAGATGTAAATGGAAATGTGTATACACTTGATTCAGTACTTGGTCAAGGTGGACAAGGTATGGTTTGTAGAACCAAAGATAGTTCACTTGCAATTAAGTTTGTTATGAAGGGTGAACAAATTTTACAAGATGAAAAATTTTATGAAGCGTATAAAAATAAGATTAATGATGTTGTAATTATGAATATTGATAGTGATATCAACTTGTGTCATCCATATACAATGTTAGAAAAACCATATTGTGGTTATGTAATGCATATGCTTTCTGAATTAAAACCAGTTAGTAATCTAATCTATGATCCAAATAGTGATAATGGATTATCAGAATTCTTCTTGAAAACTAATGGATTAAAGAAAAGATTAGAAGTTTTAATAGAATTATCAAGAACACTAGCTAGACTTCATTCAAAAGGTATTGTGTATTGTGATATTTCACCTAACAATGTTTTCTATTCAAATACTGATAACTTTTCAAAGGTATGGATTATTGACTGTGATAACTTGAAATTTTCAAGTGATCCAAAGCGTGGAATTTTTACTCCAGGATATGGAGCACCTGAAGTTGCATCAAACTTAACAAGCAATACAATCTTCAGTGATTGCTTCTCATTTGCGATTTTAGCTTTTAAAATTTTAACTGCAAGAAGTCCTTTTGAGGTTGATTATACTGATGAATCATCTAGTGATGGATGGGATGCATCTACAACCGAAGCAGCCTCTCAAGATAAGATAGCTAATAACGATATACCTTGGTTATTTGAAAATGGGATAAATGATCAATTAAAGGCGTATTTTAATCATTTTTTAACCAAAGATATGTTAGTTCTATTTGAACAAACATTTGGAAAAACAGGAAGAAGTGTTCCAACATCAAGACCTTCAATGAGGGAATGGTATTCATGCTTAAAAGATATATATCTAAAGATTACAAAATGTCAATGTGGTAGATATATATTTGCAGGTGAAAAGGATTGTCCATTTTGTCATGAAAAGCCACAATTCACTTACTATGGAACCTTAATGGAAGTATATCCAAATCATAAAGAAGCAGCTAATAACGTTTCTGAAGACTTACATAAAGCTGACCTTAATGACTTTGAATATATTGATAAAAAAATGGCCTCAATTTCTAAACAAAATTATAAGAAGCTATATGACTTTATGATTTATGAAGATTCAAAGATTTATAATTATTCAATTAATACAATCTCAATTTATGAATTTCCATTTCCATTGGTGGAGTTTAAATTTAATAATGGTTACCTATTTATAAATAATAAATCAGCAAAAAATATCAAATATAACTACAAAGGTGAAAAAGGCAGCCTACTATCAAGCGATGCAAAGCCTATTAGTGGTAAGGATCCATTCTATCTTTACATAGATGATCCAGATTCAAGTGTTATTCACTGCCTTATAATTAAGTCAGTATGAAAGAACTAGATGTAGTTTCATTTGCAGTTGCTATTTCTGAAGAAATATCAAAGATAAAACAAGATTTATTATTTAAAGTAGTTAAACATAACAATAAGTTTTATATTGCTGATTTCTCAACAACATTAATATCAGAGCCATTAATTTCAACCACTGTAATCTC
>CAMXBB010000198.1 GCA_947179265.1 uncultured Bacillota bacterium | reverse complement strand
TCATCTTTCTCAACCTTATATGCTTGATAAACATAATGACATCTTCTTTGATCTCCAGTTAATCTTGGATCAGTTTTATCTGTCGTCCATGAGTATCTAGGTGTTGGAATATACGTATAATATGTTGTAAATATTTTACCAACCCTCATAGTATGAGGTATTGGCATATTATAGATCCATTTATAACGATACTCAATATAATCCTCTTGGCTATCTTCAATACTACTTACTAAATCTTTATTATCTTCTAAACTTACTAAACCTTTTTTATCTAAGAATTTTAATAGTTTTGCTTGTTCATCAGATATTCTCCAGAAATCATCTGTACGATTAAATCCAAAATAGTTTTCATATTCTTTTTCAAGGTATTTAACAAAACCATCACTATCTACATAAGCATGAGCATGACTTCCTTCTATATCACAATCAACCTTTTTACTACATCCAGCTAAAGCACAAGTCATTAAACTACCTGCAAGTACTAATGATACACCTCTTAAAGCAAAACTCTTTCCAACATTTAAATTAAAATTTTTCATATTCTTCCTCCCCCAGCATAAGATATATGAAAAAAGACTCTTATGCTGTTTCTAACATAAAAGTCTCGTTCTTTATATATATAATAATCCGGGTTTATTTACATAAACCGATATGACGAATTATTTCACTTATATAAGTGGAACTACTCCCTCTTAAGTGATTTCATTATAGCATATTTACAGTATTTTGTCAAATTATCCCTTATATATTGGCATATTAGCAACATAACGTTTAACTTTACGTCCATTTCTTATCAATGCTAGGGATGATGCTACATCTCCTCTAGTTTGATTTAAAGTAATATGTAACTCCCTTGCTATTTCACGTAAACTATAACCTTCAATATAATATTTCTCCATAACCTTTTTTTGACGCTCACTCAAACCACATTCATTAAAAACAATGTCAGTGGCTTCACGTTCAAAATTTCTTTGCAATATTGAATCTTCCATATCACTATATCCAACATTTTCAACATTAACAAGATTTCTTTCTAATGCTCCCTTTAATAATATATGAGCAAATCGCTTTATTTTATCATTTGCTAAATCTAAATAATTTTCCTCATTATTTATCAAACTTTCAAAAATTCTCTCAAAGATTATTCGCATATAAGGAATATTTTTAAATTGCCCTATAAAATAAGAAAAACAAGGTAAATCAAAAATCATATCTAAAGTAGCATTAGGATCTTTCATCTTTAAAGCACAATATTCGTTGAATAGATTAGCAAATATTGACGTATCTATCTCCAAGATGTCATATATTTGAATACGTGTTGAAGTAATTCCTTCAAATAAATCATTATAAAAGTCTAAATTAAAAATATAACCAAAAGAATTAGCTTTTAACAAAACACCTGCATCTATTCTTTTTATCATCACTTCGATAAAATTATTAATAATATCATCCATATCATATGAAGAAGATGTTAGTAATTTAAAGTCATGCGTTAAAATATACTCATGAACTTTATATAATAAACCACAAATTATTTTTTCTCTTATAGCAATCTTTTTACCTTCATCTGGTTCTTCTAACATTTCTTTATATAAAGCTTTTGCATCTTTTAATAGAAGTCGCTCATAACATTCAATACTTTTTCTAAATTCTTCAAGTTTTTGCAAGTTCTCTTCCATAAATACCCCTCATTTATTTGCATATTATAACAGGTATTTATACAAATAACAAATATAGAAAAGAATTATAGTAACACTAAGAGAACCTAATGCTACTAACTTAGTAAAAAATGGATATGGTTATATAGCTACTTCTATTGGTACTTATTCTGGGGTCGTACCATATACAGCTTTTAATGCAAAAAAATCATTTATAACTAATCATAGTAATGAAATAAAAAAATTCTATGATGGAATAAAAAAAGGATTAGAATATGTTCATACTCATAACGCAAGTGAAATAAAAGATATCATAAAGAGTGAATTCCCTGACACTAGTGATGAGGATTTAGTAACTATGATTGATAACTATAAAAAGTATGATTCATGGATGAGTACACCTAGTATCAGTGAAAAATCATTTGAGAATTTAGAAGATATGATAATTGATAATGATTTATTAGATAAATATGTTAACTTTAAAGATCTAGTATATGAAATTAATTAGTATTCATAATTTATCTAAAATATATCATACAAAAAATGAGGAAACAAAATCATTAGATGATATATCTTTTGATATAGAAAAGTCAGAAATACTTACTTTAATTGGTCCATCAGGTTGTGGTAAATCAACCCTACTCAATATACTGACTAATTTAGAAAAGCCAAGTGAAGGAAATATTGAAAAAAGTGAAGAATTAATAATCGGTTACATGATGCAAAATGATGCTCTACTTCCATGGTTAACAGTTAAAGATAATGCTTTACTGGGATTAAAACTAAAAGGTATTGCTACTGATGAGAATATCGATTATACTCTTAACCTTATAGAAAAATATGGTTTAAAAGAATTTCTAAATAGCTATCCTGATAATTTGTCAGGTGGAATGCGACAAAGGGTCTCATTAATTAGAACTCTTGCAATAAAACCTAATATTCTATTACTGGATGAACCTTTCTCTAAATTAGATATCGATTCTAGATTATCAATAAGTGATGACGTTTATGAGATTATAAAAGAATTAGGAATTACTACAATACTTATTTCCCATGATATTGCAGAAGCATTAAGTCTTAGTGATCGGATAATAATTCTGTCTAAAAGACCTGCTAAAATAAAAGGCATATTAGATTTAGAAAACTTTAATAATGAACTACCAAGTAAAAGAAGAAAATCTCCTTTGTTTAATAATCTATACAATCTATTGTGGGGAGAATTTGATCATGTCTAATGAACATAAATTATATTTAAAAAAAATAAAAGCTCGAAAGATAACTATAAGAACCATTCAATTCTCATTACTCATTGGTTTTATAGTTATATGGGAACTCTTATCACATTATAATATAATCAATTCATTTATTTTCTCATCACCTACTAAAGTAATAGATACATTAATAAATTTAATAAAAAGCAATAATCTACTGATACATATCTATAC
>CAMXBB010000197.1 GCA_947179265.1 uncultured Bacillota bacterium | reverse complement strand
AACTTGTATAGAGAATCTGTTTTTTTCATGATATAATATCGTATATATAATTAGTATTTTGAAGTGGAGAAAGATTATGAGAATATTTGATAAATTTAAAAAGAAAACACAAATTAATTTTGAAGAAATTGATTCTATAGCGAAGGCAAAAGAAGAATATAAGAAGGGCAATTTAGAAATATTATATTTAATGTCGCCAATGTTTGGAGGAGCTGAAGATGATAGTAATATTCTATATGTTCCTATTGGAATTAATAAAATAAAGGAGAGCTATGATAATATTATTGCTGATTTATTAGAGCAAGATAAGGTAAAATCATATACATGTAATCCCGAGTATAAAGGTAAGAGTTGTGTTCCTAGTAAGATAACAATAACGTCTGGAAAAGATGGACAAGAGGTTTTTAAAGAAACTATTAATATTTGGTAAAAAACATGCTTTGAAAGTGAGAGAATATTGTGGGAATATTTAGTAAAAAAAAGAAAAAATTAGAAAAAGAAGAAAATGCCAAGCTTGACATTCAAAAAGCATTTGAGGCAAATCTAAAGTATATTTCAAATATTGAAAAAGATGTTGAAACTATAAAGAATCAATTTGTAAAAACTGATACGAGGTTTTATTTAACGATTGGAAAGATTGATTGTCCGACAGGTAAGATAGTTGTAGCAGATCCTTTAGCATATTTGCCATCCAATCAATTTAGTCCAACTCTTGATATCGAAATAGAGCCAGGAGAGTATCCAGTTGAAGTTTCCATTTGTAGAAGAGAGGAATTAGGTATACGTATGTGTACTGCTAGATTAAAAATTAAAGATACTGAAGCAACTAATTATGTTCTTGCGAATCCTACTAAAGAAACAGCAGCATTTGTTGCAAAAGATGGTATTATGAGTGGTTTTCCCGTTGATGCTGGAATGATTTCTATTTGTGATGAACAAGTTGCAAAAGAATATAAAGAATTTTTAGATGAATGGTATAAAGATAATCCTGGTGGAAATCATTATGATGATTACTTTGCTAACTTTTTTAAGGAAAGTGATGAAAAGTTGCCTCAGTATCAAAGAGAAGGTGGCGACTTCATAGAGTGGAAGAATCCTAAAACAAAAAATAAACTTGTCATGGTAGCAAGTGGGTTTGGTGATGGCTTCTATCAAAGCTACTGGGGATATGATAAAGATGAGGAAATCTGTGAGTTAATAGTACCATTAGTAAATCCAGATTTATTTAATATATAATATAAAGTTATTGAGCAGATCATTTTTGAACTGCTTTTTTATGGTATAATATTTAGGTAAAGAGTAATTTGCAAAGGAGATGTAATTATGGGATTATTTAATAAAAAAAGTAAAGGAGAAACTATCGAAAATGATATGTGCAATGTTACGCTACACTTAAATATGCGATTAATGCCTATCGATAGAGGAAGCTTATTTGAAGATCCTATAGATGAAGTATTACACAAGCATGATATTGGTGAAGTTACTGGTGGTGGAACACTATCGAATAAAGAAAGAATGCCAATCTCTTGCGATGTAGAATTCAGTATTAAAAGAAGTAAAATTGATGATTTTATCTCTTTCTTAAAAGCTGCTAATACAATTGCCAAGGATAGTTATATTGAGTATGATGGGAAAAGGGAAGACATTGGGAAATTAGAAGGACTTAACTTAATTCTTGATGGAACAAGTTTGGATGCTTCTGTATATGAAGAAAATGATGTAAATAATGTTATTGCGGAAATCGATGATTTGCTAAAAGGAAAAGGGCAATACCATAGTTATTATATAGGAGAAAAAAATACAAATTTGTACTTTTATGGTGTTTCTTTCGAGGAAATGAAAGAGATTATAGCTAATTATACAAAAACATCACCACTATGTGAAAATAGTATAATTGAGCGTATTTGATTCGTACAAGTTAGGAGTGATATAAGATGAAAAATAAAAAGATAACAAGAAAAATTACTCAAGGTATGTATGTTCTAACGACAGATGGTGGAGGATGCATTGTTGATGCGGTATCTCAAGTAAGTGCGGGTGACAATCCGCTTATTGCGGTTGCTGTAATGAAAAACAACTATACTAATGAACTAATGCATAAGAATAATACTTTTGCTTTATCGATATTAGGGATGGATGTAAACCCTAATATTATTAAAACATTTGGTTTGAATTCTATGCGTGATATAGATAAATTTGAAAACATAAATACGAATGATATTGAGAATCTAAAAGTTATCGAAGACTCATTAGGATATATGATATGTGAGAAAGTTGATTCTATTGAAAATGAAACACATACTTTATTTATCGGAAAACTAATTGAAGCTGATGTTTATAAAGATGATCAAGCTATGAGCTATAGTTATTATCAAGAACATAAAGATGAGCTTATAAAAGTTAAAACAGAAAAAGGTGAAAATGCTTGGGTATGTACGATTTGTGGGTATGTTTATTATGGAGATACACTTCCAGATAACTTTAAATGCCCAGCATGTGGTGTTGGATCAGAATTATTTAAAAAGCAATAAATCATTTGACATTAAATGTAAAAGTATAATTTGTAAAGTAAATCATAAAAGATTTGCTTTTTTTGAAATTCATTTGTAACCTTTATATTGTTTTAGGAGTCTTTATAGTGAATCGATTCAAAGGAGGTATCAAATTGAACAATAATTTAGAATTCAACATGGAAATCATAGTTAATGAGTATTCTAACTATGTCTTTAAAATAGTAGATAATATTGTTGGTACTTCTTTAAACTATCAAGATAAGGAAGATGTAGTATCGGATGTATTCTATCTTTTATGGAAACATCAAGGAGGAATTCATACTAATTTGAAATCTTATATTGGTGCTATTGCTCGAAATTGTTCCTATGATAGACTTAAAAAGATAAAACCAGAAAGCGATTATAGTGAGGAAACACTATTGGGTTTAGATAATAGTTTTATTGAGATTATATCTATGAAAGAAAGAATAAGTAGTTTATCAGAAAGAGAAAAAGAACTATTCAATCTTTACTATGTTGATGGTTATAAAATAAAAGAAATATCGAAAATATTAAAAACTAATTCTAATCTAATTAAAGTAAGATTACATAGGAT
>CAMXBB010000196.1 GCA_947179265.1 uncultured Bacillota bacterium | reverse complement strand
ACATATTTTTCTTCTATTAATATATCTAGATCATCATGATTTCTATTAGAAGATAGTCCTAATCTTAAATAAGCACCTATTGCACCTGCAATATAATAATTTATTTTTAAATCATTTAATCTAGGACAAATAAAATTTAAAGCAGCATCAACATCTCTCATTAATTAATCTCCTTCTATAATATGATTTATGTTTCCCAAAAGATGACATATATTAACGTTTTAGATAAAAGTACCAATAGATACTTCTAAAGTTACTTTCCATGAAAGAAATTAGAATTTATTTCTTCGATACTTCCCTGTATTTGACTACGAAAATCTAAAATTAGCGATTTACTATTTCTACAGATATTTAAAGATTCATCCATTATTTCTTGTATTTCTAAGTCACTCATAAATGAATTTGGGTTTTGACAACTAATTGAACATAGCAATTTTAATACTTCAAGTTGTTTCATATTTTCATACATAAAAAAGCCCCAAGGCTTTAGATAACATTCCCCAATTCCATTATATAAACTTGCAATTAAAGTATCATCTACTTTATAAACTGATAAATTCGTAGAATCATATACATAAAAATGGCCGTTATCTTGTACTAATACAGATGCATGATTTCCTACTGCGTCAACAGAGGTATCATAAAGTACATCTGTTAATCTCTGAGGTAAAAGCAAACCATTCTCATCTCTTCTATCAATGTGAAGAATATAATCTCTACGTTCTGTTCTAAATGAATTTATTAAAAAATGACTATCAAAACCTAATTGTTGAGATATTCTATTTAAAGTACTTGAAATAACTAGACAATTACCTTTTCCTGCAATAACATCCAAATCGACAAGATCACTCAAAGTTAATGAGTTATTTTTAGTATAAGAAAATTTCATATCTTTAGAAAAAAAGCCATTCCATAATAAATAATTAAAAATTACATAATAGCTTGTATAATTATCTTTTAGTCCTAGTTTCTTGATAAATTCAGCTGCAATTTTAATTATAGTATCATATTCTTTTACTACTTCTGAGAATTGTTGAATACTTTTCTTTCTCATCTCATCATTAAGTTCAGCACACATATAAAGATATTGCAATTCTTGTGAATCTTCAGGAACAAAAAGATAATTAAAAGGATTGCTCAATAATTTATCATGATCAAAGTCATCTAACTTAGCTAGAATAGAATAATTATAATTTCTAGGATTATTCTTGTCCATATTATTCCCTCTTTATAGATTATATATTGTACAATATTTTTCAGAAAAAATAAATTAATCAAATAATTTAATCAACTCTAGCTACATAATTATCAGTTTGGCTTGTTATCAATATTGAGGACATAATATAACAACTTGAATTAACAAGTTGCCATAAAACTAGTGTAGATTTTTCTACTTACTTTTTCTTTTATATCTTCCTTAATATTAAACCTTTGAATCAATTTTTGTTGTATAAAAGTTATGTAGACTCTATATTTCTTAGTTTCAACCTCGCTTGATATACCAACACATAAATACCAAGCATGGTTAATAAACCAAGTTATATCCACATTATTGCCATCTCTAGCATCAGCCATTAAAAGCTTTATATAATGATCGATTACGACTCTAAAATCTTCATCCGATAATTTAAGACTCAATACACTAAATATAATTCTAATTACATCTTGAAAATCTTCTTGTTCAATTTTTACAGCATAATTTAACTTTACACTTCCATATTGATAATATTGGTATAAATCATCTAAATACTCTTGTTCTAATTCTCGAGCATTGTTTTTTCTATTTAAGATATAATAAATTATTGAATTCATAAAATATCCTTTCTTAATTATGTATATTACATATGTATTCCACTAGACTTTTCAATATCTGATGTTTGTTTATCATAAAATCCATATGATGTATGAACATCACTAACAAGTTTTGATGCTTCAGCTAAAGTAAGCTCTCCACTTGCAACTCTTGATTTTATACTTGCCAACATTTGATTCTTTTCTTGTTCTAATTGTTCAGACGTTTTTTCGGTTCCTATAAGATGAGAATCCTCTGCATTTGATGACAATACTCCACCTATTATATTTACATTTGAAGGAGCCTCTCCCAATTTTGCTCTTAGTGATATATCTGCAATTTTTTTCGCTTGCTCACTTTCATTCATGGAATTTGCTTCTTGTCGTAATCTTTGTTCTAATTGTTTTAATGTTTCTAGTCTTTCATATCCTTTATCAACAACTTCTTGTACTAAATCTGTTCTTAAATTGGTCTCACCCTTTTCCCATTTTTCAACAAATGAATTTATTTTATTTTCCAATTCATATCTTTCTCCTAAAGCATCTAAATACTTTTGATATAATTCTTTTCTTGTCATATTACTTCCTCCATATTTATAAACATTATACCATAGTTTGAATTCTAAAATAAATTTTTATTAAAATATGTAAATAAGTCAAAAATTTAAACATAATAAAACTCGAACTATTTTGTCTTAAAGTTCGAGTTTGGTATCATTATGGTGCCTGCGGCCGGAAGTTGTACTACATATAATTATATCACAAATAAGCATAATATCGTTGTTTTAATTAACTTATTTTACTTTAAAACACACTATTTCACTAAAAAAATGTGTTTGGAGTGTGTTTAGAAATGAATAGAATTTTTTTATATTGTCTTTACTAAATTATATAAAAAGTGTATAATCTAACAAGAGATACAATCTAATAGGTGTGCCTCCACGAACTTTATATGTCTCGAGGAGGTGATTGGATGGAAGCATATAATTTTAAATCTATCATGATATGGAATATTTATCGGCCTGTATAATTATACTTGCACTAATTTTATTTATCATCGTAGTTCTTGCTCTCATTTTAAAAACAAAGTAAAAGACACCTATTAATTTAGGTGTCACCCCATAAAGTGGAGATACATCTAAACCCAATAGATTGTATCTCTTTTTATGTCAAATTGAGATATAGAATAAAATGGTCTACCACTATTCTATTAAAATTATAACACAGTAAATAGATTTTTCAATACCAAAACTCCCTGTGTTGGCATTATATTATATAGGAACTGATATTAAATGTCAAATGTGTTATATTAATATTATGCTATATATC
>CAMXBB010000195.1 GCA_947179265.1 uncultured Bacillota bacterium | reverse complement strand
GCATCGAATAATTTAACAGTCTTAGTATCCATCCAATCACTCCATAACTAGTATAAATAATAGCATATTTTTACATTTATTACAACAAGCATATTTTATGGGGAATTTTGTTTATTCCCTTTACAGTTAGATAAAAACTGTGATATTATTACAATACGGGAGGATATAACATGAGTACTGATATAATAACTAGTGTTAATAATTTAAAAGAAGAACTCGAAAAGCGTATTCAATTGCTAACTAGCGGTACTACAAGTGCTAACTTGGATAAAGATGGTTACAATGATTTAGTAAACATCATAACAGGTTATATTCATATGTCCCCTAGTGCATTGAGCAGTGAAGATTTGACTAATTTTAGTCTTAAAGATATAGAGCGCATTTTAGATATAATATGTGTAGATACTGAAACAAAGAAAATGATTGTTAGTGATTTTAATTCTAATGTTTATTCAGTTAAGAATTCTAAGAATAAAACTAGAGTTTTAGAATTAATGAAATTCTTTGAAGAGATAAGAAAAATAATATTAGGTTTTATTAATCAATATCAAACAATAAATTCTAATCAACAAAATGTTCAAGATAGAAAAGTTGCAGAGTATCGATACTATATTGAATTATTTTCTTTAGAGACTTTTGAAGAATTATTTACCGAAGAGGATATTGAAAAGTTATTAAAGTTAATGAGTAATCTTGCAATTCCTGTTGGTGATCGTCAACATATATTACAATATATAGCATTACAAAACTTGAATGTTCCTAAGAAAGGGAATCCCTCATTAAGTGAAGAACATTTAAATGTCATGAGTAGAGTTAATAATTTGCATAACTTATATGTAATTGGCCATAGTAAAGAAAAAGAAGAAATTGAACGTGAATTAGGTAATAACGAAATAGATATTGATTTGATTCCAACTTTAGCGAAAGATATTGCACGTAAAAAAGACTTGGATGAAAATTTGGTTTGTGGTATATTGATATCTATGGTAAGCAGTAGCTTACTTAATGCCTATGAGAAATCATTAGATAATCAAATGCCAGATGAGGTAGTTTATTCTTATAAAACAAAATTAGAAGATGTATTAAGTTTAGAAGATAATAAAGAATTTAGTGAGTTAAGTTCAGCGCGTAAGATTATTGCTGATACTCATGATTTTTATACATCTCAAACAACCGGCGGAGTAAATGTTGGTGACTATCTTGATATGCTTTTAACAGAGATTGAAAGTACAGGTGTTGATAGAGAAACAGCAATTGATTTAAAAACTTTACCCTTGATTAAATCAATATCTGAAACATTAGATAGAATAGATAAACTAGATAAGCATAGTGAAGAATATAGCTTATGTAGAGGTATGTTATATGAGTTAACTCAAGCATATCAAAACTTAGTAGATAAAAAGAATAAAATAAAGAAGAAAAATTAAAAAAATAATAATAGGAGTTGGGAGTATGGACGAAGGCAAGGAATTACTAATAAAAGTAATTGAAAGTAAATTATCATCTATGAGTACGTTTAAAAGTGATGACATCGTTGTTGATAATGTTAATTTAGTTGAACTATTAAGATCAATCACAGTAAATCCAAATTGCTTAGCGGATATGACTGATCCTATAATAGATAAATTGATTGCAGAAACTAAACATAAGAATGCTAAGGAGTTCAAGAAAGAACTTAAAAGGCTTAGAGATCTTTTAATTGGAAAAAGAGATTATAAATTAAAGGTAGATTTATTACCTGAATATAAGAAAATAATCGATACAGTTATTCAAGATTTAACAGATATCTTAGAAAGAAAAGTACCTGGCATTGTTAATGTTGATGAAGAAACTAAAAAATGTAACTCGTTACTTAGAAAAGTAAAAAGAAGAGAATTAATAAATTAGTTCAAATATATAGAAGACTTGCCGAGGGAGTATAATCCTTCAGCATTTGATAATAATGTTTTAATCATCATGAAATATATTAATTATCATAATTTATTAATCTTAAGAACACCAAAGAGAAATGCTGTAGCATTTGATATTAGATATATAAGAAGACCAAAGATTGACGATAGATTAAAGCTTATATTAGATCGTTTAGAGATTAATTATAAGACTTTACCTAATTATTTGCTTGGTGAATTAAAGAAATGTGATGTTGAACAAGCTTATGAGACATACATGCTAATTAAGAAAAATAAAGCTGAGGATTATGGAATTCTTCATCTTATTAATAAGGATAGCTCTTTAGCAAAACTTGCATTAATTCTTTATGCAACACCAAAATCAATTAAGACAGTAATTGATAGCACTAGGGATGAAAATGGTATAATTGATATCAATATCTTAAAGATAATAATTAATAATATTATTACTTGCTTTATATCTAAGAGAAATGAATATTTTCATCCAAGATTTTACGATTATGTAAATAATATAAAACTATTGAAAGAAAATAATATAAAGTATTTAGAATTAATAAGACGTAATCCTTTGTTTATGGTTAGTGATAATGATGTTTTAGCTTATACGTTTAGCTATGCTGAGAAAGCTAAGATTGATAAGAAGAAGTTAGTAAATAAATGTTATAAAAATCTATCAATTGATCCATCATTGATTATTGAGAACATTGAAGTATTATTAAATTATAATATTGATATCGAAGATATATTTGCTAATTCAAATAATGCATATAATCTCTTGAAGGTATCTAAGTTAGGAATGAAGATTCAATTCTTTATAAATAAATTTAATTTGGATAGAGATAAATTGAATTTAGAATTGCTTAATAAATTGATGATAACAAAGATTGTTAAAGAAATAAAAAACGATCGTATAATATGGAGTGATGAAAGATGATTGAGTTCATTAAAGAATATGGTGTAACCAATCTAGATTTTGAGTATATAATGCACAATTTAAAATTAGATGTAATTGAAATGATGTGTTTATCAGAATCTAATGTAAGAAAAAACTTGGCTTTCTATAATGAACTAGGAATCACTAGTAACATTGCTAAGATTATTATGTCTAGACCCGATTTAATAATAATTGAGCCTGCATCATTAAAAAAGATGGTAGGAAATATTGATAAAGAATTATTTGTTAATGTTGTAGATAAATCAATTGAAGACTTAATATTAGTTGGAGTTTAAGAATAGATGAAAATCTATTC
>CAMXBB010000194.1 GCA_947179265.1 uncultured Bacillota bacterium | reverse complement strand
CGTTATTATAATCAATTACTACTTCAGTTATCTGATTAAGTTCTTGTTCTGTAAATGCATTTTCAATTTTATCGAGTTTAAACATTATATAATTAGCTAAATTTTCATTATCTATAGTAATTATAGTATCCATTTAGTACACCTTACTTTCTATTATAATTATAACATGATTTTATATTTTTTTTATGTATAGTTTAAAAGTATACGTCTATCACCTATAGAAAAAGATGATTAACTGATATTCCCACTTTGGAAGCATCATAAAAAAGACAGTATATTAAAAAGAGAAAAATTTTTTTTCTCTTCTTTTAAAATATATCATCTACTTTTGGGACTGACAGTTCCACTATCAAATGCAAGAGATCCTGCATAACTCATAGAATATAAAGTTTCTGGTACTTCTTGACTTTGTTTAATACCTAAAGATTCCAAAAATAACCTATTAATAATTTGTGTTTGATACGGAGTTTTAAACAAATTTACAATTATTTCTTTATTATATTTATAAGAGTTACTATTATCAATATTTCTAAATAAGTCAATAGTATCAACAACTCCTTTGGTTCTACATGCACTTAATAATTGGTTACAAATTATATTATATAATTCTCTAGCAGGATCATTAAAAGCATAGCTTTCCCCAGGTCTTGCTTCCCCATCATAATACGCAATACCCGCAGCAGAAAGCCAAATATTAGCAAATAGTGCTTTAGCAATTGTTGCCCTATCAGTTGGTATATTTCCAGTTTGAATATCTCTAATTTTTACTTTAGACTCATCAGTATCATAAGGATCATTTGAATCAATATATATCTCATATTTAGCTGCTAAAGCTTTCAATTCAGAGAATGATGGTATTTGCATTGTTGATTTATTAGTTTTTGAGTCTTTCTTACTTATTGAAGCAAGATCAATCTTCTTAGAAGTTGAAAAGTATTTAACTAAATCGGGGTTATAAACTTTTGTACCATTGGCATCATAATATCCAATATATCCTCCAGCTTCGCTTACTTTTCTATCTAATCTTCCACGACTTAAATACTCATCAACCATACTTTGTCTAGTATCTTTAAAAAAGTTTCTTTCTGTAAATACCGTATTCTTTCTTAAAACTTCGTTACCATTTTCAGTAACCATTTCAAATATGTCATATCGCATGACTTTTACCCCATTTGCATTACGTGGTTTATCAAACATCTGTTGAGCTATGAATACACTTCCATCACTTCGCGTAAATCTCCTAGTCGGGTATACAAATAAATTTCTTTGATCTTCTGGTTTTTGAATCTCTTGAGGAGATGTTACTAATGTAACCCCATTTCCAGCATTATCTTTTCTAACTTTACCAATATAATATGTTTTCTTTGCTATTGAATCAGCAATGTTTTCTTTTGAAAATAAAATCTCTTCAACTGCTTCCTCATATTTTGGTGGAATAGGTTTTCCATATTTTTTAGAATTAATTAGATGAGTAACATTTGTCTCACTATATAAAATTAATGGTAATTGCTTTTTCCCATCTTTTGCTATTTCAACATAATAGTACCTATAATAATCTTTATTATTAATTGTGTTATTTCCAATCTGAGCAACTATAAACCTTGAACCATCTTTTCTCGTACCATAATAAGTTGTTGATTGATAATTTCTCGCTCTTCCTGCTCCAATTTGGTTATATATTTGTTTTATAAGTTGTGGATCAAATTGAGATAATGTGTGTTCATAGTCTTGAGTTTTTTCTTCAGGCGCTGGATGATGCCTTTCAATAAATGTTGCAAGATCAGCTCCTAACCAGTCAAAACTATTAAATATTCCTTTTCTAAACGCCGTGTTGTCCCAAGTCAAATCAATTGGATATTTTTTCCCATCAATAGTTACTATATTCCACGCATGTCCAGAAACTTTCCCACTAACAATTCCACCTCTGGCAAATTCACACTTGATATTATTTCTATCCATAAATTCTTTGAAAATTAATGAATAACCTGCACATATTGTTTGCTTTGTTAATAAACCTCTTAAACTTCTAGTTTCACGAGAAAATTTTTGTTCATGTTTTGGATCATACATTATTCCTGATTTTAATCTATCATATATATATACTAGTTTTTGAATATCTGACCAATTTCTATTTAAGCCGTATTCAATATCTTCAATTTCTTCCAAGATTTTTACGCACTCATTTCGCGAATAAATAACTGAATCATAATAGTAAGCCTCAACGTCTTCATTTCCAAAATTTCGACCTTTGTATTTGGCAATACGCTCTTCATCATATGCACCAGCAATTCTAACTGCTATATTTGGACTTAGTTGTCTTATCATTGATGAAGTAATACCTTTGGTATTTTGAACTTCAACTAATATTCTAGAATTTGAGTGTTGATTGCATACATCATTTACGAACTTAACATCAAAAGGTTCATTTAATTTGAATGTAATTTTATACTGATAATTATATTGCATTATTTTCACCTTCAAATTCAACCATATTCTCATTTAGAACTATAATATTATGTTTTATCAAACTATTAAATAATTCTTTATTATTGTTATATTGATTTTCATCTATACTTACTCTTTTTAAATTAGGCATATTATTTAAAAAATTAAAATTTCTAATATTAGTATTATCAATATGTAATTCTTCTATTGTAGGAATACTCAATTCAGCATTATTGATTACATTTGAAGAAGATATTTGTAAATATCTTATATGATTTAAACTATTGATTTTATCTATTTCAACTATTCCATTTATTACTGTTAATTCTTCGATATTCTCAAAAACATTAATAAATGAATAACTTTCTATTTTACAATTTATTAAAGATAATGATGTAAGTTTTAGTGAAGCAATTAAATCAGCATTTTCAAATTCACAGTTCTCAAAAATAAATTCTGTTAGATTAGTTAAACTTAAAAATATATTATAGTTATCATTGTAAATATAACCATTTCTTAAAGTAACCGATTTTAAATTTGGAAGTTTTCTTAACTCTTCTAAAAATTCATAGCTACTACTTTGTTCATCATTATAATCAATGACAACTTCAGTTATTTGTTCAAGCTCTTGCTCAGTAAAACCATTATCTAATTTATCAAGTCTAAACATTATATAATTAGCTAAATTTTTATTTTCAATAGTAATTATATTATCCATTGGTACACCATACTC
>CAMXBB010000193.1 GCA_947179265.1 uncultured Bacillota bacterium | reverse complement strand
TCAAATGTTTATTTTTTATTTATTATTAAATTAGAAAAGAGGTTATATTATGAAAGTATATCAATTAAGATTAAGAGACTTAGGCTTATTATTAGAACCAGTATTTAAAGATGAGGAGAGTGCGATATTATTTAAAAGTAAATATACTAACAGATGTATCGATATTGAAGAGAATATATTAGATAGTAAGGCTGATTATGTATATCGTATCAAGAGTTTAGATTCTGATGGATATGAATTACTAGATAATCTATTTACTGATGTTAATTGTTCTCTAGATTATATAAAAAACAGTTCTTTAGATAATTGTACAGTTGTTAAGGAAAGTATTTTATCAAACTCTAATTTTGAATATAGCTTAATAGAGGTATAATATGTTTAAAAATATAGGGGATATTTGTTTAGAGAAGTCGAGATATAATGATCGATTATTTGTACCATATTGTGATGATGAAGAAGCGTTAATGAAGCATATCTATAATATTCTAACCCAAAGTGAAATCGGTAAAAAAAGATTATCAATAATTGTTGATAGTTTAGATAAATCTTTTTTAGAAAGTATTATAAAAAGTATTGATGCAATAAATATGCTTGGATATAGTGATATATCTTTAGAAGCACATTTGCATCAAGGCA
This sequence comes from uncultured Bacillota bacterium, assembly GCA_947179265.1. Taxonomy (GTDB): domain Bacteria; phylum Bacillota_I; class Bacilli_A; order RF39; family UBA660; genus CAG-582. Next base: position 2,544 of record CAMXBB010000193.1, on the reverse strand, counting down.
TTGATATCGACAACTTAAATGATTTAGCAAGTAATTATGGTGTACCGATTAAAATAAAATATTATTTGAGTTCTAGTGATGATAATTTAAGAAAACGACTAGAACAAGATATTCGTATTAGGATAGATCCTGATTTAGTTAATTTAAGTAATTATCAAGAAAGAATAATGGGAGATAAAGAGTTATCTAAAAAGTTTAAGAAATCCAATAGAAATTGTTTTGTTGGAGAAATTGTATATGAACTTATTAGCGATCAAAATGCTTCATTGTTTGAATGTGCATTATTACAATATTATGCATCAAGATATCATTTAGCAGTAAGTCTTTTAGGGGAAGATGATTTAGTTGATTTATGGATATCAGAGATAAATAAATATTCTCCTAATATTACAATACTAAATTTAAATAATAAGCAGAAAAGTAATAAAGTGTTAAGAAGATAGTTTAATAACTCTTTTTCTTATGGTATAATTATTTAAATAAAGAGGGTGTTGTAATGGAGAAAGTTTATATCATTGGTCATAAATATCCTGATACTGATAGTGTATGTGGAGCAATATCATTGTCATATTTAAAGAATAGATTAGGTATGAATACTGAACCTAGAGTACTTGGTATAATAAATCCTGAAACAGCATTTGCTTTAAATTATTTTAATATAGAAGCTCCAAGATATTTAAATGATGTTAAAGTTCAATTAAAGGATGTTAACTATAATAAAAATTATATTATAAATGAGAATAGCCCTATAATAGATGCTTTTAATTTTATGAATAAAAATGCTATTACAGGTATGGCTTTAGTAGATGATGATAAGAAACTAAAGGGATATGTATCCTTAAAAGAGATTGCATCTGACATGATATGTAATGAAAGCCTTAAGGTATCAACATCTTTTGATAATCTATTAGATATTTTAGAAGCTAGTTCATATATTAAATTTGATGATTATATTGAAGGTTATGCTCATGCAGCAACATTTGATGATGAGACATTTATTAAGAATCAAAGAATAGATGAAGAGACAATCCTAATAGTAGGTTTTAGAGAATCTATAATAAGACATGCAATATCAGCAAAAGTAAAATTAATAATATTAGTTAAAGATAATAAATTAACTCCAGAGATGCGTAAAGAGATTAAGAAAAATCATATCAATGTTATTTCAACACCACGTTCATCATTTAAGATTGCTCGCGTATTATGTTTAGCTAATCCGATAAGATCAATCAAAAGAGGAAATGATCCGATAACTTTCAATTCTAATGATTATTTAACTGATTTTGAAGAAGCTACAGCTAAACTTAAACATACTAACTATCCAATTATTAATAATAAAAATATCTGCTTAGGTATGCTTAGAACAATCGATGCTCATGAGATATCAAAAAAGAAAGTGATATTGGTAGATCATAATATGCTAGGGCAAAGTGTTGATGGATTATATGAAGCGGAAATATTAGAGATAATAGATCATCATAATATTGGAGATATCAATACTTCAATGCCGATTAATTTTAGAAATATGTCAGTTGGGTCGGTTAATACTATAATCTATTATCTATTTAAAGAAAATAATATTAAGATTCCCAAAGATATAGCAGGTATTATGCTTAGTGGAATAATATCTGATACTCTTCTTTTACAAAGTCCAACTACTACAATGAAAGATAAGATGGTAGCAAGTGACTTAGCAGGTATCGCTAAATTAGATTTAAAGCAATATGGTATCCAACTATTAGAAAGTGGAGTATCAATAGAAGGATTAACTGCTAATGAGATTATCTATAAGGATTGTAAGACTTATAAAGTTGGTGAATCAACTATTGCTATAGCGCAAGTATTTACAACGGATATTAACATATTCAAACCAAGATTTGATGAAATAATTGAGGAGTTAAATCGTATTCAAAATAATTTGGGTTATAAGATGATTACCTTATTTATAACTAATTTCTTAACTAATAATTCTAATGTATTATTTTCTGATAATTCTAAGAAGACATTAGAGCTAGCTTATGGAATTGAAGATATTAAACAAGGAGAGCTTATTAAAAAGGTTGTATCTCGTAAGAAACAAATTGTTCCATATATAATGAGTGTATTAGAAAGATAAAGAGTTAATACTCTTTTTTTCTTTACTAAATTATCAGTGATTATTTATAGGGAACATTTGTAAATAATAAAGTAAAAAAATACAAACATTTACAATTGCTTTATACATATATGTTATAATCAATATAGGGTGAGGATTATGGTTAATAAGGATTTACTAAGATTTTATCGTGAAGATAATGATTTGACTTATGATGATCTTGCAAAAGAATTAAAGTGTCCTAAAAAGATAATTGAATTATGGGAAAGAGGGGAATTAGTTCCAAGAGAAGATGATATAAAGAAACTAGCTAAACTTTACAATATTTCACCTAAAGATCTTTATTCTATTAATTATACTAAAAATAATCTCCTTTCTTCGATAATTTTGTTATTGTTAGGTATAGTTAGTGGCTTAATAGTTAAAAATTATGGTGTAAGTATTATGGC
>CAMXBB010000192.1 GCA_947179265.1 uncultured Bacillota bacterium | reverse complement strand
ATTATGTAGGACTTTTATTAAGTGGAGAATTTAATAAAAACTTATATATATTATTAAGTATCACTCCAATATTTTCTTCAGTAGTAATATATTTTTGTTGTATGTTTCTATCAACATTTACCCATAAGACAAAAAAGATGCTTGGTGTTAGTTTAGGAATAGTATTTATAAGCTATGCATTACAAACCTTATCCGCTCTTACAGAAGATATAGAATTCCTAAAATATTTTTCCTTTTTTACGCTTGCAGATACTAGAAATGTAATAACAAACATTGCTATTAATCCATTATTGGTAGCAATAAGTATAGTGTTGTCTATTATATTCTTGGGATTAACTATAATTCGTTATAATAAAAAGGAACTAGTATAATATTTACTAATTATAGAGTAAATCATATTTATGATTTGCTTTTCTTTTGATATAATCAAAGTGGAAGACAAATCGTAATTTGAAAGAGAGGATGATATTATGAATTTAGGATTTGGAATGATGAGATTGCCAGTTAAAAATGGTCCGACTGATTTCGATTATGGACAACTTAATCAAATGGTAGATGAGTTTTTGGAGGCTGGATTTAACTATTTCGATACAAGTTATGTCTATCATGAGGGAAAAAGTCAAGAAGCAGTGCGAAAGGCTTTAGTGGAAAGGTATTCAAGAGAAAGTTTTAAATTAGCTACTAAATTTCCAACATTTAATTTAGTTCCAGAAGAAGATGTTGATAAAGTTTTTGAAAGTCAACTAAAAGATATGGGAGTAGACTATATTGATTATTATTTACTTCATAATTTGCAAAATGTATATTATGATGGAGTTGATGGTAATGGTGGAGTAGTAAAAACTACGCATTTATTTGAGCATGCAAAAAAATGGAAAGAGGAAGGTAAAATTAAACATTTAGGTTTTTCATTCCATTCATCAGCAAAATTACTTGATAGAATACTAACAGAACATCCTGAAACAGAATTTGTTCAAATAGCATTAAATCCAATTGACTGGACGAGTGAGTTTGTACAAGCAAAGGAATGCTATGAAGTAATTAGAAAACATAATAAAAAAGTAATAATAATGGAAATGGTAAAAGGCGGTGGACTATCAAAATTACCAGACGAAGCCGAAAATATTTTAAAAGAAATTCATCCAGATAAATCAATTTCTTCATGGTCACTTCGATTTGCAAGTTCTTTAGATGATGTAATAACGGTGTTATCTGGAATGAGCAATATAGATCAAGTAAGGGATAATATTAAAACGAGTAAAGAAGCATTACCATTGAATAAAGAAGAACAAGAAGCCCTAGAGAAAGCTATGATGATATATAGAGAATCAGCACCAATTCCTCAAAGTGAAATTGAAAAATATAGAGGATTAACTTGGAATGGTGTACCTGTAACAGCAATATTACAAGCTTATAGTATTTGCCAAGTTCAACCAATTCCTGGTTTTTCGGATGACAACAACTATTTAAAAAATGCTTTAATAGAATATGCACACTTAGATTTATTTAGTGAATTACCAAAAGAGAAAGTTGTTTTAAAAGATGGTAGTGATAAAACTGAATTAGTTGAAAAATGTGTAACTTGGTTAAAAGAAAATTCATTCTAATAATTGAAATATCAACAAATAGTAGTATGAATTGGAGTTGAAGTATGATGAATGAATATATAAATTTAACATTAGATAATATTGATGAGGAACACATTTGCTGTGCAATTGGGGACCCTAAACACCAGGTGGGCGTTGATAGTAAAAAAGAGTGGATTAAAAGTAAATTAAGCGATGGGCATGTCTTTAGGAAACTAAATGCCAGAGGTAAAATATTTATTGAATATGAACCAGTAGAAACTGCTTGGGTTCCTATTAATGGAAAAAACTATGAATATATCTATTGTCTATGGGTGGCAGGAAGTTTTAAGGGAAAAGGTATTGCAAAGGAATTATTAGAATATGCCATAAATGATTCAAAAGAAAAAGGTATGAGTGGCATATGTACTTTAGTCTCTGAAAAGAAGAAACCATTTATTGGTGAAAAGAAATTCTTTGAGCATTTTGGATTTAAAGTTGTTGATTCTATAGCTGATTATGAATTACTAGCATTACAGTTTGTTGATGGTGATACACCTAGATTCAATGATAGTGCAAGACATATGGAAATAGATAACCAAGATTTTACTATCTATTATAGTAATGAGTGTCCTTATGTAGAATATGAAGTGCAAGAATTAACAGACTATGCTAAAGATAATAATATTAAAATAAACTTCATAAAAATTGATTCTTTAGAAAAAGCCAAGAATGCCCCTTGTATATTTAATAATTGGGCGAACTTTTATAAAGGCAAATTTATTTCTAATACCATATTGAACGCAAATTCATTTGAAAAATTGATAAGGAAATAAAATGGAATTTGTTAAAACAAAGACAATTCTTTCTAAAGTAAAATATGGAAATGAATGGTATGGCATTGATTATAATATGAATCTATATAAAGGATGTCCTCATAGATGTATCTATTGTGATAGTAGAAGTAATTGTTATCGTATAGATAATTTTGATGTTGTTCGTGGCAAAGAAAATGCCTTATACATATTAGAATGTGAACTTTCTAAAAAGCGAGAAAAAGGAGTAGTTGGTATTGGAGCAATGTCTGATACCTATAACTCATTAGAGAAAGAATATGAACAAACAAGAGGAGCATTAAAGCTTTTAGCTAAGTATGGCTTTGGTGTTTCGATAGATACTAAAAGTGATTTGATTTTAAGAGATATCGATTTATTAAAAGAGATTAATTCTAAAAATAATGTCATTATAAAATTTACTATTACAACACCACATGATAAATTGGCAAAGATAATTGAACCTAATGTATGTGTATCGTCAAAAAGATTAGAAGCAATAAAGACTTTATCTGATAATGGAATATTTGTAGGAATTATGATGAATCCAGTTTTACCTTTTATTACCGATAGTGAAGAGGATATCAAAGAATTAGTAAGACTTGCTCACGAATATGGGGCTAAATTTATTCATACATATATGGGATGACTTTAAGAGAAAATCAAAGAGATTATTATTTTGATAGATTAGATGAACATTTTCCTGATCTTAAAGAAAGGTATATTAAATATTATGGTGATAGATATAATTGTATATCACCAAATTATAAAAGGCTATATAA
>CAMXBB010000191.1 GCA_947179265.1 uncultured Bacillota bacterium | reverse complement strand
TATTTATTTTGATACAAATAATTATTTATTTTAGTCCGTTGCTCTTTAAATATAAGTTCTTTCTTTTAACTATAATTGGACTTGTAATATATTTTGGCTTAAGAATCGTAGGAGTTAGTAATGAAACTTTAGGAATTAGTAAAAGTAATATTTTAAAAGCTCTTAAAAGAAACCTTCCTATAATTGTTATTTTTATTATAATGATTTTTATCGTTAAATTAATGGGGATCGATAGATTTACTCCAAATGAAAAATTTTTATTTTATATTTTCTATATCTTTGTATCATGCCCGATTCAAGAATTCCTTTATCGTGGATTATTTGGTTATTTTAATCAAGAATTAATTAAAAATGAATTAATAGTATTGTTTTTATCAAGCTTTTGTTATTCTTTTGTACATATTATTTATAAAGATGTCTTTACTTGTATTTTAACATTTGTTATGGGAATAATATGGTATCAACTTTACAAAAAAGATAAGAACCTGATTGGTGTATCTTTAAGTCATATAGTGTTGGGTATATTAACAATATCTTTAGGTATTATAAATTAAAAATAGTTGTTGTACTTCTCTTTCTCGAGCACCAGTGATGAATATGTTCGAACGATTCGAACTTTAAATATAAATATCAACTCAATTTTGGTTGATTTTTTTGTTATATGGAAAATCGTCCTACTATGAAAGGATGGTATTTATGATTAATATTATTAAGTAAGAAATAACTTTTGATGAATCTTTAAAACAATGATTAGAGTTTATATGTGAGTTTTCACATACTACTCCTACTTTTATAAATGATTATATTCATAATGTAGAAAAAACTAATCTATCTTACATAGAGCCACCATAAGGTAATTATAAAAGGTATAACATTTCTTGCTTTTAATTATTCTAATGATATTTATATTAAGAATTATACAAGCATGGAATATTTAGTGATGAAACAATAATGAAACAATAGAAGATATCAGAGAAGATTATATTTATTCAAAGGAACATAGTAATGACAAAGAAAAAGACGATTACAATACAAGTATGTAATTGTCTTTTATTTTCTTCTAAAGAAACTACGTTTTTTTTCTTTTGTTTTGGTTAAAACGTAAGGTTTATTATTCTCATCATCAGGTTTTACTAATGAAATGCTTGAATATTCTCCAGCAAAAATTCTAAATAAAGCACTACTAATACAATCATCAAATACAGTTTTTAAACTTCTAGCACCACTTTGTTTTGCTATAGCTAGTTCAGCAATATATTCAATAAAATCATCACTATAATCAAAATTTACTCCCAACATATCAAATAGTTTTTTGTATGTGCTTAATGGACTAAAATCAGATTCTCTTAGTATTTTTATAATATCTTCTTTTGATAAAGGATTCATAGCGATTGTTTTCGAAAATCTTCCAATTAATTCTCGCATAATTCCATATTTCATGAAATCATCTGTTGTAAGTTGTTTATAATCATCACCATCAGTGATTCCAGTAAAAGCACCCAATCCCACAACTGTTAATTTTGATGTATCGAACTTTTTATCTTCAAAATAGAATAATGTCCCATCAAGTAATTTTAATAAAGATCTTTGAACTCCTAATCTAGAAACATGCGATTGATTATCCCCAGATTTTTCAGCAAGTTTATCAAATTCATCAATAACCAAAATCCCTTTTTCAGCAAGATCCATATCATTATCTGCAGCAAGACATAAATCTTCAAGCATATCAGTTATTTTTCTTCCAACATAACCAGTTTCAGAAAGAGCAGTTGCATCTTCAATAACTATAGGTATATTATAAAGTTTAGATATTCTTTTTAAAATTTCAGTTTTTCCAGTTCCTGTAGAACCACAAATTAAAATATTTTCTTTTAGTTTGGCAATTAAGTCCATGTCTAAATCAGAATTAACAACTTTTTGATTTTTAAATAATGCAGTTAATATTTGCATTATTTGTTCATCTTGAGAAATAATTGTTTTCTTTATTGATGAATACATAGATGAAATATCACTATTTTTTTCAAATTCATCTTCATCAAAATCTGACGGACTTTTATAATGATTTTCTATATATGATATTAAATCTTCATTTAATAATCTCGTTAGATTAGTACCATCATTTCTTAAATAATATTTTGAAGTTGATTGAATTCGTTTTTTTCGAATTGCAGCAAAATCTACAGAATTGCCATTATCTTTTACAGCACTATCAATATCGTCAGTTAAAAAGACATATTCTCCTTCGTTAGCATTCTTGTTAATAATACTTGCATACACTCCGGCATTATTACCACTTAATATGTTACACATATCATTATGGTCTGTATTTGTAAAACTAATACCAGTAACATAATCAACAAATTCAAAAATTTCATATTTTTTCTTTTGATAAGTTATATATTTCTTTTTAAATAAATATCCTACTTTTAAGTTCGCCATGATTATTCCCCCCTAAACGTAAATGCTATTATATCACACTTTTTTTTAAACTATTCAAATATATTAAAAAATATGTTATATTTTTATTAGTGCGTGATATATATATCATTTCGTACTTTTGCAAGAGTTTTAGATATCTACGACACGAGCTCCATGTTGACACCAAACTCGTACCTTTAAGACTCGAGTTTTAATTATATTAAAGGAGATGATTATTATATGAAAATAGTAATAAATCAAAAAAATTTAATTCCCAATGAAGAGTGGCAAAGATTTCGTAAAGTTAGAGCAATTATAGAAAATGACTCTGGATGTTTTGCTATAAGTATTGAAGGTGGAAAATGCATATTTCCTGGAGGAAAATGTGAAAAAGATGAAGATGAACTAATTGCTATTCAAAGAGAAATAAAGGAAGAAACAGGAATTGATCTTAGTCTTACAGAATTTCATAGAGTTTTAGAATTAGAAACATTTTATGATGATTTCTTTGATTATCGATTACAATCTATTAAACCAAGACACACAACTACTACCTATTATTATATTAGAACAAATAAAAATATAAATTCTGAAGATATGAATCTTACAGAAGCTGAAAAGACACAAAACTTTAATATTTTCTTTACAGACAGACCTACTCTATTAAAAATGTTACTAGAGGATCATTCACAACAAGAAAATGGTAAATTCTTCGATGAAGAAAATAAAATTATTGTTGAAAAGGTTTTAAGAAATAAATAATAGTATGAAATACTCTACAA
>CAMXBB010000190.1 GCA_947179265.1 uncultured Bacillota bacterium | reverse complement strand
TCTTTAATTAGAAGATCTTTATAATTTAATCCATCAAATAAGTGTTGCGTTAGATTACCTTGCATGTCAGATTCTAATAGATATCTTCCCTTTTCACTACCAAAGAACAATAATAGTTGTAATCCCATTCTCTCTTTAAAAGATAGATTATCTGCTTTAGTATTAGTTCTTATAACATCATCTTTCCATCTAAGAACTGGTTTAATATTTAAACTTCTAAGTTGCTCATCACTTAAAAAGTTAGTTATATAATCAGCATTATCTACTAAAGTTCCACATTTAGTTAAATAGATTAATCCACGATAAGTCTTACACATATAAACCTTATCAAAAGAAAGTGTTCCTTTAGCTAAACGATAGAATACACCATTTAATGATACATCATCCATACATGTTCCATCTTTTGTACATCTAGTAAGTAAATCCGTAGTAAATTTATTTCTTAAATCTAAAAATAATGGATGTGAATCGTTTATTAATCTATTCTTAAGTAAATAACCACAAGCAATTATAGCTTCGATATAATCATCAAAAGCCAGTTTACTTCTTTTACCTACTTTTATCTTACCAACAAGTTCACTGAATTCATCAACTGTATAAACTCTTTCTCGACATCTAACTTCAAATTTCTTTATTACTTGTTCAATAGTTGCATCATTAATATATTTAGATTTCTTAATACTATCATCTGCAATATCTATAAATTCTAATATTACATCTACACTAAAGTCATTAGCAGAATAACGGTCGCCACTATTATCAAATAGAGCTAATGTATCATCAATACCAATCTCATGGAACTTATCCTTAAATATATAAAAAAGTTCTTCATCAGATATAAGTTCAATTTCTTCCTCTTTTTCATCCTCTTCATCGTCATCCCATAAACTGATTCCAGATTTATTTCTAATATATCCACTTCTTATAAAACGATATCTAGTAAATAATAATTGAAATTTAGGAATAGAACATTCATTAATCTTATCACTATATAAACTAAAGAAGATATTAAACATTTCAACACTTGTTGCTTTAAGTAAAACAAACTCTATTAAATCATCAGATGATACATTCTTCAATCTGTCTTTATCACTAGATAATCTTTGAACCGCTTCTTCTTCATCTAAATCTTTAAGTTCAAGTAAAATATCATCTGCAATAGCATTAGGGAAAAGTTGTTTCAACCTCTCTCTTCCTGCATCACTTACCGAATAATAAAAGTTATAAAACATTGGGTCTTCAGTATCTAAATAATTCTTATATCTATCAATAGCTTCAAGTTCTAGATTAACAGGTAAATTAACAATACAAGTTTCAATGATACTACTCTTAAACTCCTTATGAAAATTTTTAAGCAAATTCATTAAATGTTCTGGAGGAACTTCACCAATAGCTTCAATCCATATAATCATTGGATATTCTTTCATATTTTCAAATGCCATTTTCCCCATCATACCGGGATCTCTAGACATAAAAGCTAAACTTAATACAGCACTCCCAAATACTTCCTCTCCTATTTGTTTTCTTAAAGAACATTTATGAGACATTACATCTAAAACCTTTTGTTGCTCATAAAAACTTTTAAATTTATATTTTTTTTGATATTCATCTAAAATCTTAGTTGCTCTATGTAATGGTAATCTAAGCACACTATTAAGCAATATTTCGTATTTCATAACAAAAACTCTCCTCAATTTATGCCGATTATACTAACACAGATTATCGTAAATTACAAATCAATATAAAAAATCAAGAAAACAAATTTCTTGATTTTATTAACTAACAACTCTTGAAAAATGATCATCGATACTTAATGAATCATCAGATAGATTATAGACGAAGTATCTACCAAATGCTCTATCATTTTCTCTTGGTATTGATGTATCTTCTAAAAATATAGTTACAACCATATATCTTTCATTAGTATCAGAAAAACCTATAGAAGGAGTATATTTAGTATCTATAAATTTCTCAGTATCTTTTACACTACCAAAGTCACGTATAACCTTATTAGAAAGAGCATCATAAAGTAATAACTTATTATCCTTCATTACTACAGCATATGATCTTCCCGCAATTCTCGATGCACTTGAATCATAACTAGAAACCATTTTATCAGAATCATAAACCTCTACATTTCCATTTTCATTAGAAATAATTAAATTACCATTATAAATACTATATCCACTTTTTAAAGAATTTTTTTGAACATTACCATTCTTACTTACAATTATATTTTTTCTTGTTGAAGATTCGATAGCAATATAATTTTCATAATTTTTAATACTATTAAGTTCAGGTCCATCTTTTTCTTTTATCTCTGCTAGCATTGTTGATCCCTTATACACTTTATATATTTGATATTCTTTATAATCATCTCTTATAACATAGATATCATCTTTCAGTATATCGATATTTGTTACTATTTCTTCATATTTTTGTGTTTTAACACCATTTAGATCAACATCTTTAGAACCACCAAGATATACCTTATCAGTAGATATATTTAAACTTTCATCATTATAAATTGCTATCTTAGAACTTGATAACTTAAACGTTACATCTTTTCCTTTGATATCTCTATCAAATAAAACCTCATTAAACTTATTATTTTCTTGATCATATTCATAAATCTTATCATCATCAACGATATAAAAAGCTGCTGACGTTCCATTATATGAATTAGTTGCCTCAAAAGCACATTTTCCTTTACATTTATATCTAGTTATCTCCTTATATGTATAATCTTGAAAGTCTTTATAACTTATATAAGATGCAATCATGTTTTTCCTATCACCCTGAGTAACTTCATAATAATAGATTTCCTTATCATCAATATTAGACTCATCTTCATCTTCTTTATTCTCAGATGTTTTATTGGTATCATTATTACTATTAGGAACTTTATCGTTATCCTTTCCTTTAGTATTACTTAAAACAATAAGTACAATAATTAGTATAATTACCAAAATTGCTCCAATAATAATTATTTTATTTTTCTTTTCCTTAGCAACATTCTTGGAATCTGTTGGTAAACTATTAGCACTAACATAGTTATTATTCACATCTTGATTAATTGATTGATTATTAACACCATTATTGTTTACTTGAGGAACTACATTATTAATATTCTCTTGATTATTATTTCCATTATTTAAATCATTCATATTCACATTTACCAACTACCTTACTATATTAAGT
>CAMXBB010000189.1 GCA_947179265.1 uncultured Bacillota bacterium | reverse complement strand
CATATATTGGTTTTATAATACTATCTCATTTCGTTTAAATTTTTACCAAAGTATTCTTTAGGGTCGACATTTACACCATCATATATAAGTTCAAATAATAACATATTTTGACTTTCACTAACTATTTTGTTTTTTCCACTTTTACCTATTACTTCACCAATAGATACATTATCTCCTTTAGCAACATCTACACTAGCTAAACTAGAATATTTTACTATGAAGTTATTAGCATATTCTATTTCAACTATATATCCGAATATATCATCCTCGCTTACATTCTTTACTGTACCTTCGTATATAGATAATACATCGAACTCTTCTTCTGAACCATATAGCACTCCTGTATTAGGCATATAGGTATTTTCATAAAGTATTAAAGACTTTTCTTGTTCTTCTTTATTTCCATCTACCTTATAATAATCTCTAACTATTAAAACATTATCTTTGTTAAATGGTTTTATAGTTTTCTTTTCTACTTCTGTTGCAACAGGAAGATTAGAAGATATCATATCTCTTAATACATAAGAATTGTTATCTGTATTCATCAAAGAAAAGTATGACTGTGCAATATATGATGAAGCTCCTACTATAGTTACTATTGCTACTACTAAAATACTTATTAACATCCAATTTTTAATATATATTTTCCTTTTCATATAATCACCTTTCTAATAAAAGTGTTTACATTTTTAGAAAAAATATACTAATATTTTTCAATTGTTATATCTTTATAATAATATTCTAGTATTTCTTTATAACTATAACCATTATTAGCTAAATAATTAGCACCATTTTGACTCATACCTACTCCATGACCATACCCCCTAGTTGTAATCGCATAGATATCATTATTAACCTTTATATCAAAATCAGTACTTCTAAGTTTTAGCTTCTTTCTAAAAGAGACGCCTGTATATTCTTTATCATCAACCTTTACCTTAGTAACGTGATTATGCTGATCACGTGAAATGATTTTGATACTACCGAATTTACCTAATACTTTTTCTAATTCACTTTTTTTATAATCAGTAGTAACTAAATAATTTTTACTATCCTTATCCCATGGAGATTCTACTGATATGAGGTTACCTTGATTAAATACACTTATACTATCTTCGGTATAACCATTCGATGTGGAAAAGTAGAAAGATTTAAACAATTGATTATTCTTTTTCATAATCATTTCCTTTGTTGATAAAACAATACTTTTCAACTTTTCATTATATTTTTCAAAATTATTTCCCCACTTATCTTTGCGTTCTTCTTCACTTATATAGCATTGGTCAGAAGTATCAGTTAATACAACTTTCTTATTGGAACTTAACATATCAGCCGCATAGGTTCTTGCTGCTATGGCTTGCGCTTTTAAAGCTTCTTCATGATAAAGAGCTGGCATTTCACATGAAACTACACCAATAATATAATCTTCTATATTTAAAAGTTCTGATGTCTCTTCATTCTTTACAATTATATTAGGTGTATCTAGACTAACCTTATTATCTTTTTTGAAGGATTCATTAAAAGAATAAAAAAACCAATATAACATTACTGCTAATATTGGTACTACTAATATGCTTAGTAATTTTTTCATAGTATCTCCTATATTTTTATCATCGTTACTATATCATATAAAAAACTTTGTAAAATATAACTAATAACTATTATAAAAATCATAATAAATACTCTTGCTTCCCATATACTATTCTTTTTGAATATTGAATTAATATTTAATCCTGATACAGCAAAGACAGATACTAGAAAACTAAATGCATATAAACATAATTTAACTGTCATACTATTCCTCAAAAGATGTTATCTTTGCTACTCTTCTAATATGACGCTCATCTGTACTTGCTGGTGTTTCAACAAATGTTCTAATCATATCTTTTAATTTTAAAATATCTTCTTTATAGCTTAAAGCGATAATATTAGCATTGTTGTGATCCCTACATAATCTGGCTTCATCGACATTAGATACTTTCGCACATCTTATTCCTCTAAACTTGTTAGCTGCAATCGACATTCCGATACCTGTTCCACACATAAGGATTCCTAGATCAGCTTTTTTTTCTAAGATATCTGAACATACCCTTGCTGCAAAATCAGGATAATCATCAGTTGGTGTATTATCCTTTGATTCATCAATTACTTCTAAATTTAAATCATTTAAGAAATAGATCAGTTCAAGTTTTTGTTCTACTCCATTATGATCTGTTGCTATTGCTATTTTCATTTATTTTTCCTTCTTTCATTGCTCTTTCAAATATAGGTAATATTCCATAATTATCATTACGATGAACAGGTAGTTGATATAAATCATGACCAGGGAAATCATTTCCTTCGATCAATGATGGTTCTTCTGGTCCTAGACATACATCCCATCCAACATAACCTATCTCAGGTACAACTTCACAAGCATCCTCACAAAGTTTTTTTACTTTATCCCACATAGGTATTTTGGTTCCAACAATTTTTTTCTTAGTCATTGGATGAGTATCAAATACTTTTCCAGTCTTATCAATTGCTGGGAAATTTATTATTCCCGTATCAATATCAATTGTAGTTACCATTCCATCATGATTAAAATTATCTACTACATTACCATAGTTTCCAATTCTAAGTAATGCTACTACTACCTTTTTATTTAGAGTAACTATTCTTAGGGTATTGATGGAATATGGATAGATATCATTTATAACCTTATGTTGAATAGCAACATCTTCTACTAATAATTGATTAGTACTAATGAGTTTATCATATAATTCATCACTCTTATAATCTGCTACAATTAACTTTTCAACACCCTTACCACATGATAAATCTAAAGGTTTAACGATAATCTCTTTCTTACCTTTCAAATACTTTTTAAAATCCTCTTTTGTTGCATCCTTAAGATATATCCATTCTCTATTTAAATATTTATCAAATAGTTTATTGCTCAAAGCTTTATCTTCAAACTTATAAGCCAAACTCATATCATTAAATTCTTTAGTTATCTTATTATTAATTCCACGAGTTACAACTGTTGCTCTCTCCTTAGAATTCATCTTATACATTTCAAATAGATTATAATCAACATACCCTGCTTGATACTTTAATCCACAATGAACGATATCAAAGAAAATACCAATTCTATTCTTATGATTCTTCTCATGAACTGTATTTACCATTTTAAATAGATTAGAGAAATTCATATGAGATATTCTTTCAATT
>CAMXBB010000188.1 GCA_947179265.1 uncultured Bacillota bacterium | reverse complement strand
TATATTTGTTCTATTCTCATCTTTACTATACTTGTTATTCCTTCAAATAATATATTTATACTTGCATTGATATCTCTATCTATTTTATTTCCACAATACTCACATTCATATTCTCTTATATTAATATCTTTCATTCTTTTATCTTTGTTTTCACAGCAAGAACATATTTGACTACTTGGATAGATTCAATGTTTTTTAGAAACAAAACGTTTTTTCCTAGTATATAAAAAAAGATTTATAAAAAATCTTTTTATGATACAACTGGAGTGCTTATTCCTAGAGGTAATCCTACTAAATACCAAATTACTATTAAAGAAATCCACATCGCAGTTATTGCTACCGAATAAGGTACCATATATTTTATTCCTTTAGATAATCCTATTCCATCTTTATCATACTTCTCCAAATATGAAATATAGATAACGAAATAAGCCATCGCAGGTGTCAATGCATATGTTAAGCTTGATCCAACAGAAAATAACAATTGTGCAAATTCTGGAGTAAATCCATTAGTAATCATCGTAGGCACAACAGTTCCACTTAGAATTATCCATCTGTTCAAGAATAATGGTGATAAGAATGTTGTTATCATACCTATTAATACAACAACAATTATTAATGGTATTCCACCAAAATTAATTCCATCAAATATATTAGTTATATATGCCGTTAGTAAAAGTCCAATATTGGTATATCTTAACAAGCTATTAAACATACTTGCAAAGAACAATAAAACGATTACTTTACCAATTCCATCCAATGAATGCGATAAGTCATCACATATATCTCGATGATTAGTTATTGACTTTGTACCAATACCATATAAGAATCCTATCAATACAAAGAAGAATGTTACAACGAATACGAATCCATTATTGAAGAATGAATCATATCCAAATAATTTATCAATATATCTTCCTTGTGAATAATCAAGTAGATTTCCACCAAGAGGAACGCCAGGTATTATATTATATATGAATATAAATAAGTAAATAACTGCACCAAGACCAGCAAGAATCAGTCCTCTTAGTTCTCTTCTTGTTAATTTTTCTTTATCTTCGATAATCTCTTCTTCTTCTACTTCATATTTTCCCATAGAAGGAGCTATAATGGCTTCAGTTATATAAGTTATAATACCTGCACCAATTATAGTTGCAGCTATCATTATGTATAAATATCCAAAACTATTTATCTTATATCCAATAGATATATCCCTTGCAGCTAAAACTGTATAAGTAGCTAACGAAGAATCAATACTACTGAATACCACATTAATTCCATATCCTAAAGCTAAAGCTGCAAATGCTGTAACTATTCCAACCATCGGATTTCTCTTACCATATTTAAATAGCAAGGCCGCTAAAGGAATGAATACAACAAATGCCAAATCACCAGATATCGTTGCTAATATACAGATAAGAACAAAGATAAATGTTACCTTATTCTTAGCTAATCTCTTAGTTAATACAAAGAATATTGTATCTAAGAAACCACTCTTGTCCATTATTCCTATACCTATTAATACAATAAGTAAGGTACTAAGCGGTGTAAAACTTACGAAATTAGAAACGGTACTTGAGAATATATACTTTATTCCACCCAAATTAAACAATGATTCTACCGTAACAAGAGTTGGTTCATATGCACGAGTCCTAGTATTGATTTTATTATATGTAACTGATGCATCTAATAAATCTAAGACTCCACTCAATAGAACAACTAGTGCTGTTAAAAATAGAAATGACATCATTGGATGAAGCAATATTTTTTCTTTAATCTTCCTGAGTTTTTTCATCGATAACTCCTTTTAATTTCTTTTTAAATTCTAATCTGTCCATCATAATCTCTCTATTACAATTAAGACATTTTATTTTAACATCAACGCCCATACGAGTGATAATCCATTTGTTTTCTCCACATGCATGAGGTTTCTTCATTATTACTATATCATTTAATTTAAAATCTTTATCCATTATGTACCTCAATTTGATTATAAGGAATCTTTATCTTATTCTTATCACAAGATTTTTTAACAATACTTAAGATTTTTCTTTTTAGTTCCCATTGATCTCCTGCTTTACAACGAGCTCTAATCAAATAATCAACTGATGAACTATTAAGTTTGTCAATTCCTAAATATTCAGTATTAGATGTTACTAAAGATAATTTGTCAATCTCTTCAATTGCCTGTCTCAAAGCTTTTTCTACACGTTCTTCTTTTTCATCATAACTTGTAGGAATAGTTACCGAAACTGTCGCTTTCTTTTGACTTAAATTCTTTACTTCAGTAATATTTCTATTTGCTATTACTAAGACAGTTCCATCGACATTTTTTATCTTAGTATTCTTTAAACCTAATTCAATAACTTCTCCAGTAAAATCCTTATAACTAATCGTATCTCCAACGACATAATAATTATCCATAATAATATTACATCCCATGATAATATCTTTGATTGCATCTTGTACTGCAAGACCGATTACTGCTCCAGCAATTCCTAATCCTGCAACAAACGTTGATACATCAAATCCCCAACTACTGATTATGATAAGCAAAGCAACTATCCATATAACATACTTTAATATATTCTCAATTAAAGCAGCTATAGTGTTTCTTCTCTTAATCTCAATAGAATTGGAATTTTTATTGATCATTCTATCTATCAAATTCGTAGATACTCTAACTATTATACCAGAAATCAATACAGTTACAACTGGAACTACAAACCTAGGACTTTTTATAGAATTTAAAATAATATCCAATAAGGTTTCATCCATATTATTCACCTATTTCTATATTTAAGATTTCCATTATTCGATCTAAGTCAGCATCAGTTGCAAAAGGTATTGTAATTTTATTAGAGCTAATTGTTACTTTTGCTCCAATTACATCTCTCATAGTTGATTCATATACTCTATGTCTTGTCGATTTTTCAGAACTTTGAATCTTAGTTGGTTTCTTTTTCTCAATAGTTTGACTCATAGATTCCAAATCTCTAACACTGATTCCTTCATCAACAATTTTTTTAGATAACTCTAAGATTTTATCTGTATCACTATATTTACTAAGAACTCTAGCATGTGACATACTAATCTTGCCATTTATAACATCATCTTGAACACTCTTAGGTAATGATAGAAGTCCCAATAAATTTGTAACATAACTTCTACTCTTACCAAATCTCTTTGCAACTTCCTCTTGAGTCATTTCAAGCTTTTGCATTATAT
>CAMXBB010000187.1 GCA_947179265.1 uncultured Bacillota bacterium | reverse complement strand
TTAAGAACTCCAGAATATGATGAATTATTCTCAGGAGATCCAACTTGGGTAACTTCATCTATGGGTGGTATGCTTGATGAACATCATTCATTGGTTACTAAAACTAGTTTTAGACTTTTAAATACTCTAACTAACTTAGATCCAGCACCAGAACCTAATATGACTGTATTATGGAGTGAAAAGCTTCCTAAGAGTTATAAAGAATATTGTGCAAAGATGAGTATTAAGAGTGACGCTATTCAATATGAAAATGATGATTTAATGCGTCCTATTTATGGTAACGATTATGCTATAGCTTGTTGTGTATCAGCTATGCGTATTGGTAAAGACATGCAATTCTTTGGAGCACGTTGTAATTTAGCTAAATCATTACTATATGCTATTAATGGTGGAATGGATGAGATGAAGAAGGAATTAGTTCTTTCAGGATTTGAACCTATTAGAGATGAAGTATTAGATTATGATAAAGTTATGAAGGCTTACAAAAAGGTATTAGATAATGTTGCTTATATTTATTCAAATGCTATGAATGTAATTCATTATATGCATGATAAATATGCTTATGAAGCAAGTCAAATGGCATTACATGATACTGATGTTCATAGATATATGGCTTATGGTATAGCTGGATTATCAGTTGCTGTTGATAGCTTATCTGCTATTAAGTATGCTAAGGTAAAACCTATTAGAGATGAAAATGGAATAGCTGTTGATTTTGAAATTGATGGTGAATTCCCTAAATATGGAAATGATGATGATCGTGTAGATAAGATTGCTGTTGAATTGACTGGGTACTTTTCTGATCAATTGAAGAAACATCATCCATATAGAGATGCGGAAGTTACCATGTCTGTTTTAACTATTACAAGTAATGTTGTATATGGTTCAAAAACTGGAACTACTCCTGATGGAAGAAAAGGTGGGACACCATTTGCTCCAGGAGCTAACCCAATGCATGGAAGAGACGAATTTGGTGCTGTAGCATCACTAAATAGTGTTGCTAAAATCGATTATGAGAAAGCTTGTAAAGACGGAGTATCAAATACATTCTCAATTATACCTAGTGCATTAGGAAAAAATGAAGAAGATCAAATATCTAATCTAGTATCTTTATTAGATGGTTATTTCCACAAACGCGCTCATCATTTAAATGTTAATGTCTTAAATAGAGAGATGCTTATAGATGCTATGAATAATCCAGATAAATATCCAATGTTAACTATTCGTGTAAGTGGATATGCAGTTAGATTTAATAGATTAACAAGAAAGCAACAAGAAGAAGTTATTTCAAGGACCTTCCATGAACACATGTAAGGCCAGTATATCAGCTATTGAATCTTTAGGTGCTGTAGATGGACCAGGTTTAAGAACTGTTCTTTTCTTCAATGGATGTAAGTTAAGATGTAAGTATTGTCATAATCCAGAAAATTGGAGAATGCAAGAAGATAATTATACAGTGGATGAAATCAAAGAAAAGATACTTCGTTTTAAACCATATTATGGAGAAAATGGTGGGGTAACCTTCTCAGGTGGTGAACCATTATTACATTCTGACTTTATAATAGAATTATCTAAAGTATTAAAGAATGATGATATCCACTTAGCTTTGGATACAGCAGGTATAGGTAATGGAAATTATGATGAACTCTTAAAGTTAATGGATTTAATAATATTTGATATTAAGGATATAACTGATATCGGATATAAGATGTTAACTGGTGGAAGTATTAATTCATCGATTGAATTTATCGAAGCTGCTAAAAGACTATCTAAAAAGTTTTGGATAAGACTAGTTATAGTACCTGGAATTCATGATACAAAAGAGTATATGGAAAATTTAAATAAGTATATAAAGAAGCATTTTGATCTTAAAGCAATCGAAAGAATTGAATTTCTTCCATACCATAAATTAGGAACAGAGAAATATGAGAAATATCATATAGAAAATCCTTATAAAGATATGGAAGCAATGGATAAAAATAAATGTGATGAATTATATAATTATTTTATGAAAATATATGAAAGTGACCAATAGGTCACTTTTATTTTGCAATTTACATTTGATACTAAATAATGTATAATCAAGAATAGAATAGAGTGTGATACTTATGATAAAAAAAGAAGTAAACCCTATGATAATCATTGGAGCATTTATAATCTTTGGAATGTCGATTGGATTATCCCTATTTTATATATTTACTCTTCAAGAGAACAATTCCAAGTATTTCCAAAGTTATAATAAAAATGAAGTTAATGAGTT
This sequence comes from uncultured Bacillota bacterium, assembly GCA_947179265.1. Taxonomy (GTDB): domain Bacteria; phylum Bacillota_I; class Bacilli_A; order RF39; family UBA660; genus CAG-582. Next base: position 982 of record CAMXBB010000187.1, on the reverse strand, counting down.
AAGTGAGATATTAAAATATCAAGATGAAACTGATCGTGAAATAAAAAAAGCACTTGATGAAAAAAAATATACTTATGATGAACCATATGTAATTGAAAATCCGTATAAGATTAATCCTTTATCAGCAGTAATCGTTTTTAATACTGATAAAAAAGAAACAATTGATGTATATATAAATGATATATTTGCTTATAAGGTTAAAGAGAGCAAAGAACATATTATTCCTGTCTATGGGCTTTTCAACAATGCGGTAAACATCGTTACATTAAAGATGGGTAATAAAAGTAAAGAAATTGAAATAAGAACAAATATATTTAATTTTAATCATGATGGAATAGAGTTTACTAAACTAGTTGGCGATAAAACCCATTATTTTCTACTTGGAGATACTAAGAAGGAAGATTCAACTTTAAGAGGTTTTGATAAGTTAGGAAATATGGTATATTATCTAGACTTAGATTATATAAGTGGAGTTAAGTTTTATAACACTAGATTGTATGTTGGATATAATGCTAAATGTTCTAAAGATAGTGAAATGAAAGATTTAAAATTAGAAATGGATTATTTAGGTAAGATTTATGGAATATCTACTAATCTATCTGATTTAGACGTAAACGATAATGTTGATAATGGGAATGAAACAGACAATTATATAGGAACAAATATCAATATATATCGTAGTAGTATTAAAAACGTTGAGTTATCCAAGAGAGTTGATACTTTAAAGTATACTGAATATAAAAAAGTGAGTACTAATGAGTTATCAAAAGAGTTAGATGAAGCTGAGATTTATGATAAGAAGTTTAAAGTAGCTTCTAATGGAGAATACCTAACTTATGATATTGATGATGAGGGAATGTTAGTATTAGTTAATAAGAATACTTTTAATACCTACATGTATCCTATTGATGAAAATCATACTGTCTGTTATGCACATCTCCGAGCCCACGAGACTCCTGAGCATCTCGTATGCCGTCTTCTG
>CAMXBB010000186.1 GCA_947179265.1 uncultured Bacillota bacterium | reverse complement strand
TTATAAAGATATTGTAATTAAAGATGATGGAAGTCCTAAAGTTAATGAGGAATTAATTGATTTTCTATTTGGTAGAGGAAGTATGAGAGAGACAAACTCGATAATCAATAAGCTTATTAGAGGAGAATTACCAGATTTTCAAAAATACTTTACCGATTTTTGTAATAATTATGAAGCGGTTAAGAAAGAATGTAATGGCGTTTTAACTGTTAAGAGAATTGTAAGATATTTTGAGAATGTAGGGTTACCAATAGAATTAAAACCAGATGAAGTAGAGTTTAAACATGCTTTAAAAGAGATGAATACAACAAATGAAGTTTTAATTAAAGAAGCAGTAGAATTATGTAAGGAAGCTCGTGATAGAGATTATTCAACTATTCCTAAAGTAGAAGGAAGAGTGGGAGACTTTACGTATAAGATACTAGATCTAGATGATCCACTAGCAGTTGCAGTAGGATATTTATCACATTGTTGTTTTGTTGTTAGAGGTATATCATATTCAGCACTTAAACATTCGATGAAATCACGTAATGGAAGAACTTTTGTAGTTTATTATAAAGGATCATTCCTAACACAAAGTTGGGTATGGCGAAATGGTGATGTAATCTGCTTTGATAGTGTTGAAGCTGGAAGTCCAGCTCATGGATATTATCAAGATAAAATAAAGCTTGTTGATGTGTATAAAAGAGCAGCTGAGGCGATGTTATATAAATCATATACGTCCGAAGACGATATTCAAAGAGTAAAAGTTGTAACTGTTGGTAAATCTGATTATACATTCAATGGTTTAAAAAGAGTTTCATGTGATGTACCAAGACCTTTAGAAGAAGATGTTTATATATATGATTCTAATGCACAATGGATTTTGGCAGGAGAGATTCCTGAGGAAATACGTTATGGAGTAGTTGGAATGCAATATCATGATCCAAGAAAAAAGCCAGTAATTATAAGTGGTATCGAAAATACTGATATCGATGAAATAGATGATGTTATGATGAATGTAAATTCTCTAAGATATCGAATTCATGGTAGTGAACCTATTACGGATAATGCACATATTAATAAAATAATCTCTGGTGACGGATGGTATATATTACTATTTGATGATGGTACGAATGAGTGTGGTGTACTTGAAGGAAATCGCGATGCATTAGATGAATATAATTCTTATTATTCAAGATTTGTTGGTAGTAGGGTTACTCATCCACATGTTAAATCATTAATACTTTAGAAGTGAGGAGGTAGAATTATGTTATATATGGAAGATGCCAAAGTAGCATTTGCGTCAGCTTGTGGAACTATTGAAAGAGATAGCGAAGAAGCAATGTTTTATCATCGATTTGCTAATATGATACCAAATAGAATTGATGTTGAAACCTTGGTATTAGCTTTTAAAATAGCACTTCAAGATGAAGAAAAGAAAGGTAAAAATACTTTATCTTACATCGCTATAGTACCACATTATGTAAGACAATGTTCTTCAAAGGAATTTGCTCATGAATTTAGAAAAAAATATAATATTGAGGTTCTAGGATTAACTCAAGATGAATTACCTGATGTAGATTATGGTTATACTGAGATTGAACCGGATATTATCGATATTTCAATGAAAGATATCAATGAAGTATTAGCAGCTTTATATAATGCTAGTACTCCTGTTGCAGTAGGTTTTATGCAATATGATCCAACTCCATGGAGTAAAGAGATGGCTGAATTTTACTTCAAAAAATTTGGTGAAGTAGATCCAGATGGTTATGTTAGATTTAAATGGATAATGGGAAGACCTGTTAACTTAGTATTTGGACCAGGAACTGTTAATGTATCTGGATATAATAATGATAATGAGTGGGGATTAGGTCAAAGAGTAATAGCTACTGTACCTAATGTTGAAAAAAAGAAAATGTTAGAAAACAAGTAATGGTAAAAAGAATAGGAGTATAGAGTCCTATTCTTTTTGATTTTATAATTTCCCTTAGATATGAGTTGGATTGTTTGGTTAATAAAAATACTAATAAGAATCATATAAATGCATGGAATTTCGCTATAATTAATTATGAGGAGTTATATTTAAAAATTAGTTGCCACAACATTTTTTGTATTTTTTTCCACTACCACAAGGACACTGTTCATTTCTGCCAATTTTTCTTTTTGGATGTTCTAATCGCTTTCTCTTTAATTTTAAAAGAGTGGCAACTTTTTCAATTTCAACATCATTTTTGTATTGATAATCATTCTTGGTTAAACGAATTATTTTTATATTTAGTATGTTTTCATTACTATCATAAATAATTAATGCTGTATATACTTCTTTTGCATCACTAATATTTAGATTTGCATAGCACTCACGAATTAGTTGCTGTTCATTATTAAGTGTATTAATACAACAACTTACTATCAATAAGTAATCCTCTATTCTAGCAGCAAAGTATTTCCTCCTTCCTTTTTCTTTAAAAAAAATAATCATTTCTTTTATATATAATTCAAATGTTTCTTTAGTTTCACTATTACATGATATTAAACTATTACCAACAATAGTTCCATATTTTACATAATGAACATTCAAATAATCAATTATACTAGTTATATGTGTAGGATATTTTAATCTAGGTTTATCTATTTCTTTACCATAATATTTTCCATTATAATAATCATTAATAGGAGCTCTAAAGTCATCAAACCAAATCATTTCAACATCTTTATAATCTTTTGATATCTTATCAACAGCTATGGAATAGCAACCATATGTTATATATAAACCTAAGTGATCTAATTCATCATTTAGATTTATTAATTTGTTTTGAGTCGCTATAGTTCTATTTTTTATATAGTTAATAAAGTTTATTGGTTGATCTTTAAAATAGTCTCCATATACTTCTAAATCATCAATAGAGCACACAATAATATTTTTATTGAGATTAATAATTCCAACTTTTTCTGCTCTAGCAGCTATTTCATTAAACCCCTCAAAAGTAATTGCAAGTTTAAAAATATTTTTATATTTGTTTTTATCTAATGTTGTTTTTAAGTTTGCTCCCTTTTTATTTGAATCATATATTTTTAGCGTTCCCTTATCTAGTAATTCGTTTTCAAAATTTGATATTTGAGCTCCTGCTTTTGATACAAGATTATTGAGAGTTTCTATATGAGAATCAATGTTTTCATATGCTAAATCTGGTGTAAAATTTCCTGATTTTATCTCTACTATAAATAAGCAATCATCTAATTCAATTATTAAATCATTTTCTAC